>JAYQWI020001141.1:0-2173 GCA_035871815.2 Candidatus Parabeggiatoa communis | reverse complement strand
CAAACGATTGGTCACTCATAATCGGTCTGGGCATCGCTGTCCAACCTGAACCACCCTTGAAATAGTTATAAAATACCGGCTTCAAGAGATCATTTTCAAAGTACCTTGCTCTGACTTGAGGAGCGGTTTCTATGATCTCATTGCCCATGATGATCGCTTGATCACGCACGTTTAAAGCCGGAAGACCGGTTGCCTCCCAATAAGGCGTTTTGAAATCAATGACCTGATTTAGGGAAATGGGACGGTGTACTTTAACCCCAAGTTTTGTCAAGGTATTAGAAAGTTCTTTCACATCTTCGGCGAGTTCTTCAACATACCGCTTTTGCAATTTTTTGGTTGATGGTTTCTGTTCATCAGCCGTTGCCTTTTCATAAGTGGGATAATAAAAGGCCGAGTTCGCCACATCGTGAAAAAAGAGTTTGAAAGAAAGTTCCAATTCTGGCAACTCATAATTAATCGGTGAACCGACAATAACCTCCTTTAAGGGGGACCATTCGTCAAAACTGTTTACCATCATAAAATGTCAATTTTCTCTGGTTTAATTTTCGTTCAAAGATGAATCTGGCCAAGTGTAGCGGAAATCATACCTGCCAGGGGATAAAATGTCATTCGGGTCTAAAGTTTTTTTCAGTTGATAGAGCAACTTTCCGTAGTCATCTTGGGGCTGAGGTAGTTTTGTCATGGCATCTATTCCCAGTCGATAGGGAATATAGCCCGCTTCGCTCAATTTGTCGATCAGCGTATGATGACAATTTAATGCCTGCTGATCCTCTCCGGGAATTTCTCTGTCATAAACAATGCCTACCGTGATGATAATACTCCTATCAGTCGCACAATTCAAACCGATATTTGGTTCAAATTGATGTGCTATGACAACTTCCTCAATAATTTTTAAGGCATTCATGACATGTTTTCCATCAAACGGCACGAGGGGTGAACACCATATCAGTCCACAAAGGTCTCTATTTGGATTGATATCTGTTGGGACGGGAAATCGCTTTCTCCAATAAGTTAATCCGGCAGCTTCTGTTATCGGAATGCCGCGCTGGGGATTTTTGTCGAAGAAAAATTGGGCAAAAGTACTTGCGTCAAACCCAAAAAATCGTTTTATAAAGGGCTGGACGATTTTCATTTGCACTAATCGCGCTTTTCTAGCATCAAAGAAAACAAGGCGATCCACCTTTTTGTGCAAGGCTTTTTTTATTAACTTGCGCACGACTCGTCCCTGCGCCTTGCTATTGGAGTACAAAGCACCAGAACCAGACCATACACTGCCCCCAAGAAAAATCCGTCGCAAATTTTTTCTTACCCGCTCGGGAAGCGGAGTCTTACTGCCCGATTCTTCCCAAGGGTATTGCTGAGTCAATGGTAGTGCTCTAAAGTCATTGGCTATAACAAAGGCTGTTTCAATCACTCTATTCAACTTGAGGTCTCGCACTGCGTCAATGACTTCTTCAAGACAAGCCTCTTTCTTGATAGAATAATAAAATGACTGGAAATACTTAGGATAGGGTGTTAGCCAGAGGGTTAGCTGAGTGACGATTCCCAGATTAGATTGAGTAAATAAACCGTCAAGGTAAGGCCCGACTCCCCAATGACCAACACGGTTTGTTTTCGCACCGGCAAATCGTCCAAAGCCGGTGTGAACACAATCGCCGGTAGGTAAAACAACCTCCATACCACAAACATACTCAAAACGGTCCCCATAAGGCCCTTCACCTAAGCCCCTTTCCAGTATATTTCCAACCAAGCTAGAATCTGGTGGCGCACCGGTGGCACTCATAAACAGATTTGAGTTTTGCGTTTTCAGAAAGTCAAACAGTTGTTGCTGCGTCACGCCCGGTTCCAAGGTAGCATAAGCTAATTTTTCATCGTAGTCCACAATCTGGTTCATACGACTTAATTCCATTACCACACAACCATCTTGTACCGGAACAGATGAGCCATATCCCCAGTTTTTACCCCGACTAATGGGGTAAATGGGCACCTTATATTGGTTAGCAATCCGTAAACAATCCTGCACCTCAGTCCGATTAGCGGGACGAATGATGGCAGGTATTTGTTGGCTGGTAGCAAACGTCGCTTGTTGAAAGGTTTTCAGCACACTTTCATCGCTAATAACATATTCGATTCCAAGAATATTTTGCCAAGCAGAAAGGGCACTTTTTAAGTC
>JAYQWI020001140.1:0-1765 GCA_035871815.2 Candidatus Parabeggiatoa communis | reverse complement strand
GGTTGGCTAGAACTCTCTCTGGCCACCTTGTTTATTATGGCAGCGGGAGCGGTTTCCGTTGCGATGTCATTGGGATTGTTACAAACGCTGGCTATTGCGACATTGCGTACCTATTTGCAATTGATGGCGCTCGGTTTTGTCCTCACTTGGATATTTGAAGTGGATTCGGTTTGGATCGTGCTCGGGGTATTTTTATTGATGATGCTGATGACAGCGCAAATACTCCTCCAGCGCGTGAAGCATAAACCGCCGAATCTCTATTTAAGCACATTAACGGCTGTTGTGTTGTCTGGCATCGTGGTAACCTTTTCAGTCACGGGATTCGTTGTACAGGTTGAACCTTGGTACGATCCGCGTTATGTACTCACTATTGGCGGTATGGTGTTAGGTAATTCAATGAATGGCATTGCATTAACATTAGAACGTTTCTTTGATGATTTGAAAAAACGCACGGCTGAAGTCAATCAAGCCCTCGCCTTTGGTGCCACCCCTTGGGAAGCGTCGAAGCCTAGTATTCGTACTGCGCTCAATGCTGGCCTGACACCCACTATCAATTCAATGAGTGCCGTTGGATTGGTAGCGATTCCAGGTATGATGACAGGGCAATTGTTAGCGGGTGCTGATCCGGTTGAAGCGACTAAATATCAGATTGTGGTGATGTTGATGATTTCTGCCGCGACGGCTTTAGGTGCGATGTGTAGTGTCTATTTGGTTTATAAACGCGCTTTTGATCGCGAATGGCGATTTGATTTTTGATACTCGATGTTCAAATTTTTTTCCATCTCTGCTTAACGACACAGATTGCACATCAAAGGATAAGAAATTCGATATAAATTGGGTATAACCACAATCTAATCCTTTCTTATAAACAATCCTTGTAGTTATAATTGCTGACCGACTGATTGAGCTGATGAACACTGATTTTAAGGCCCATTTTGTTATATAACTTATTGAAAATAAATAACATGTTAGACTACGATCCCTTGCTCCATCCCTTAGAATTGCCGGTTCAAAAATTACTCGTTCAGTGCGTCACAGATCGTCCATTATTTTTTCCACCGCGCCAAGGGAGTACACCTGGAACCAGTTTAGCGGGTGCTTATGGAACGGCCTTATGGGCAGCCGTTTGTTCGTGTTTGAAAACGGAAGCGGGTTCATGTAATAAATCATCTAGTAAAGAACCGCATTGCCAAGCGCCTAATGAATGTTTTGTACCTTGGTTATATAAACCTTATTCTACTGTACATCGTCGCAATTTTGCACGTCCGGTATTATTGCGTTCTGCCGAGTTAGAAAACATGGAACCGCTTAACGCTTTCACTTTAGAAGTCACCCTCTGGGGACGACAAGCGATATCCGCTTTGGAAGCCGTGAAAGAAACTCTCAAAAAAATGGGAGAATTAGGGCTCAGTACAGAAGGGATGATCGTACACTTTATGCTAACCCAGGTTCAAGAAGGCCCGATTTTAACTTTAGCAGAACAGCTTCAGGCTCAGCCCCCTGCATCCTCAATTCTGTTAGAATTTCAAACCCCTTTTTACATCAAGAAAAAGACGAGGAGGGTAAACGTTATTTTTATACCGAGGGGCCCTTACCGATTGTCAATATTTTAGGCAATATCGCCTATAATCTAGTCGCTTGGGATATAGAAGATCGGAAAGTGGGAGAACAGATTGACGGTAAAATGCGACATGCTTTAGCACGAGATGCCAGAGATGTTGCTTCAGCAGCCGCAGAGAAGCTGTTGATGGTACGCACCCATTTA
>JAYQWI020001139.1:0-5891 GCA_035871815.2 Candidatus Parabeggiatoa communis | reverse complement strand
TCGCCCTTGGTGTGAAATTATTTTTATGAATATCTATATTAAAATACCTGAAAATTTAGGGTTCAGTATTTTGATTAAGCCGAGTCACCTGCCAATTCGGAAAATGACGATTTCACGGTTCCAGCGTGGGCCAGCGTTGCTGATAGGTAGTTGCCACTTCGTTGTTTAACGCGGAAATCAGAGCATTATCAAGTGTCAGTAAGCACAGATACCGAACTCATAACAACGATATGTTGAGTAAATCTTTCAGCCTGATGACACTTTTGGGTAATATAATCCCATTGACGGGTTATTTTTTCCGATTTTTCTGAGTATTTCTGAGTAATCTTTTTCATTTTACCCTTTTTATTTCGGATCAGTCTTTCTATGGCTGGTTTTTGAGCCAAGTAATTCTCTATATTAGAATGACATTCTACTAAGAGATTTGGATCGATTTGTCCATAAAGGGCAACCGCTACCCAAGCTTCTGTGCATTTTGAAGGGATACACATCACGAATGGTTCTGGGAGTGGTTCTTTCAAATTCAGCCAGCCTAAGACAACCTGTTCAAGTGCTTGTATAGTATGACTTGCAGGAGGACAGGGTTGTACGACGCATGGCAGATCATTTTCTATGGGATTGGCTATATTGGCATCTTGATAGTTTTTCTCGGCCACATCGGCATCTAAATGAATGATTATCATATCAAATTTTTGTAAAAACAGATTATCCGCTAAGGCTATGTTCATGTTCACCATTTGCCTGCACCATTGATAAACGCCACCCCAACCGCTACCCCTTAAACCAAAACCTCCGTGATGAAAGCCATCACTCAATTCTGGTTGTAACTGTGTCAATGTATAGGTGTGTTCCGCAAATATTTTATTCAGAGCAGATTCGATGACGATACGATCTGTTGTGCCTTCGACAACAATTCCAATTCGATAATCAGACATTGGGCACGCCTCCAAGATGTCCCATCACCCACAGTCTTGAAAGGGGCCAACCTTTTTGATGACTTAAGGCGACTATTTCTTCTGTTATGATCACGCGATTGATTTCAGTATGGCCTCGATTATTTCTGTCAACGGTGAACAGTCGGATGCGATCATCTTGTAAAGCGAGTCCATCTAATACTGCTGGATTGTGTACGGTGAAAAATATCTGGCGTTTGTCGTCGCCTTCAGTAATCCATTGACATAATAAACGAGTCAAATTGAGGCTCAGTCTAGGATTGAGTGTTTGATCTAAATTATCTATCGCAAGGCAGTAGGGTGAATTAGGTGAGAGTGTTAGCACGGCACAGAAGAGAATATAAAGCGCACCTTCGCTGGCATCATAAGCTGTCAAATGATGAGTACGCCCTTTCATAAACCGGTCACTGAAACGAATCACATTTTTGGGCCTCGCAATAGCAGACGAGAGAAGGGTGTTGACATTTGAAGTGATATCAAAAGCATTAATCCAGTCAATCAAGGATAGAATATCATCAAAAGCCTCTTCAATAAACTCGTTTTTGGAAATGAGACTTTGTAATTCTTTAAGGGCTTCGGCAAGTCTGCCGCCGGAAAGGCCGACGGGTTCCCTTGTTTGTTGATCGGGCATAATGCCGCGTAATACGGGGGTATTCGGGGTATAGACTGCAAAATTGCGTAACAGATTAATTAATAAAGCGACTTCTGAGTTTTCATCTGATTCGACCAGTTTTAAAGCGGCCAATCCCTGTTCTTTATTCTTGATATCACGCTGAGGCCCGCGATTGACAATGGTTTCTTGATTACAAACTAATTCTTCGGTTTGATATTGCCAAGCCGGTTTGGGGTTTTCTAAAGGATTGTTCAAAGAGACGGCATATTTGGCCCTATCTGTTTGCGCTTCAAAAAAGAGATGAGGTGGTGTTTTTTCTTCAAAGGCCGATTTATATAATCTGGGCGTACCAAGGCGAATACCACGTCTTTGCAAGGCTTCGTCATCTACTCGGCCAGCGGCGGCCGCAGATAGCACGCCGATGGCTTCAAGAAAATTACTTTTGCCACTGCCATTGGCTCCAATAAAGACATTCATCATGCCTAATGTAACTTCTTGATTTAAAATGGATTTAAAAGAGCGGATTATCATTTTTTTTAGCATTTTTTAGGCCTCAGTCGTTTTGCGCGCAATGCTACCCCACCCGACATGGCTTCTTGGGCAGCGCTAATTTAAGAAGGGATATCTTGCGCATTGTCTTTCCCGTTTTTAATGGTGAGCTGACAACGTTCCCTTTTCCTGCGAGGTGCAGTATTGGGGAATCGTTGTGCCGATGCCCATGTTGCTACTCTTAATTGATTTCTTCCGCCTCTATAACCCATCTGGAATTTTTCCAGCCCGTATAGCAGTCACCACCAGAATTTCCAGGTGTATTACCCACCCAAATCCCTATCGTATGTGAACCGGCTGCAACACCGGAGCAATAACCAACAACAGTACGACTACGGAGAGCATTATCATCGGAACGAACGTGATAGTCATAAACTAAAGCTTGATTAGGGCAAGAATTGCCATCAACACGAATTTCCCAACGATAAAGGCATGGAGCACAAAAGAATTTAATAATGTCTTTTCTGATGAAATTACCAGCTATGAATATGAATTACCTTTAGATCTGTTTTGCAATGAAGGTGGTTGGCCAGACGAAGATTCTCTGTAACGGTGAATAAATCCAGGGAAGACGATGGCTTTATTATTGTTGAGTTTTCTGTTTCTTTTACCGAGCTGGTACAAACGGGTTGTTCTGATATAAAAATGTCAGAAAGCGCATTTGGTACACTTGAGTGCAAAATCGATATGGAAACTGGCGAAGCAGTGTGTTTGACTGATGATTATGATTACGATGCACGCAAATTGTCAAAGTGTCAATTGGTTTTATTTGATATAGCCTCTCGGTAAAAAAATGAATTGATTAGTCATAAAATAGGGGACAGACCACATTTATTTTTGAAGCAACTTTGCTCATCAAAATGGAAGTGTCCCTTGTCCTTCTTCCAAAAGTTTATGATTCAGTACTTAACTACGCAAAGCGATGGGAAGTAACTTCACTATAGTTATCGCGGGCATAGAAGGTACTCATTCCAAGCACTAACATAAGATATGATTGTTAGATGTTTTCTTCAATTAGGGTTCCTTCTATGCCCGCCATGACTATCTATAAGTAACGGTAAATGACAAGCATGATGCGAATTTGTGAAGCTTTGTGCATAACATGAGATGGGAAGTTTAGTAGGATTAGCAAGTCAAAAAACCCGTTTGTCCTCCTTACCGGCTATTCATTTTTCTTCAATAATTCCTTGAGATCAGCAAATGGTGAGTGGGTTGCTGATTGGGTTTGCGCTTTGTCTGATGTTAATTCTCCATATTCTGCATCCAAATATCGTGAATGTTCATTATCATGACAATAAAGACACAGTAATTCCCAATTACTACCATCCGGGGAATTATTATCGTGGTTATGATCTTTGTGATGGACTGTAAGTTCATTAAGAGTTTTGTAGTTAAATTCGCGTCCACATCGTCCGCAAACCCAAGGATATAGCTTGAGTGCTTGCTCCCGATAGCCACGTTCTCGCTGTTCTTGGTTGCGGCGAGCCTCAGTAACGATTTGGTTTAATCGTTCCTGGTTTATTTCCTTCTTTTTTTGCATGTTGATATCCTGTTCCTAAAAATATACTCGAAACGATTCACTGACTGATTTTGAGAATGATAATATTCTCGTATTTTTTGTGTGGAAAATGTCGACTATTTTTGGTCACCAAATAATCTGCATTTCCTTATATATTATCATAAAGAATTTAAACCGTTAACGACAAGGATTGTATGTGAAAAATAAATCAATTGTGGCTTAAATGTAGGGTGAAAAAAAAAGTAACCAAAATACCTGAAATTTAACACCCCACCGCCAACCCGATAATGGATATCTTGCGCGTTGTCTTTCCCGTTTTTAATGGTGGGCAAACAAAAACACGTTTACTCACCTGACATGGCTTCACCAATATTAGGGAATCCTTGTGCCGATAGCCACGTTGCCGCCCTTAATTGACTTCTTCCGCCTCTATAACCCATGTGGAATTGTACCAGCCCGTATAGCAGTCACCACCAGGATATCCAGGTGTATTGCTCACCCAAATCCTTATCGTATGTGAACCGGCTGCAACACCTGAGCAATAACCAACAACAGTACGACTACGGTGAGTATTATCCTCTTTTTTAGCGTAATAGTCATAAACTAAAGCTTGACTAGGGCAAGAAGTGCCATCAACACGAATTTCCCAACGACAAGCCTTATTCGATCCGTGTGTACGTAAATTATCAGTGTAGCTGATGCGAATTTTGGTCTGTGTTTTTGCTTTACGAAAACTTAAAACACGACTCTTAATTTGACCAACATCTGTGCCGTCACTGGGGCCATTAGCTGTGGCGTATGCAATTGTTCTAATCAAATTACCCGCTACATCCAATTTTGCACCAGGAGTTGTTGTGCCAATCCCAACCTTCCCATCACTCGAAACACTCACCGCATCCGTCAGCTTGGCTACCTTTTCGGCCGAGGTACCCAGTTCATCAAGAAGAGCCCGCGTTGCTTTGGCATCTTCTTCGGTTGCGTGACGCGCCAGTTCAGCTAAAGCAGCCTCTGCTGCCAGTTCTTTCCGGTAAGCGTCTTTAACGATTTTGAGTTGCGTTTCGTGTTTCTTCTCCAAGGCTTGGGTTTTCAGTGCCGTTTCGTATTGGGCAATCCGGGCTTTGATGCTATTCGCATCATTTTCCAATTTTGCCACTTTTTGCTTGGCATCGGCAGTGAGTTGTTTGAGTTTATCGTACTCCACATTCAATTTCTGAATGGTTTCTTGATAAGCAGCAATCACTGTCTTGTTGTCGGCAATTGAGGCAATGGGCGTTAAAGTCAATGCCAGTAATAAAACTAAAGTCAATCGCATAGTGTTCTCTCTGTTAATGTGATTAAAAAAAAAGTGGTCTATAAGCCACAGTTCAAACTCAAAAATCTGAGTTAAGTTCAACAAATCGGATTTGTTGTGGATGAACATTACAATAAAAAGTGTTGTTAGTATAGTTTCTCCGTGAGTTAATTTTGAGGGCGCCCATTATAACATGAAAGCCAATTAATTAATTTGCAATGCCCTAAAAACCATAACTACAAGGATTGTATATAATAAAGGATTTAAACTGTTAACTATACTCAGCATCGTCATAAATTGCGTTTTATCAAGCCCTCGCAAAATAAATTTTGCACTCCATAGATAACGCAAAATAAATTTTGTACTCCAAAATAACGCAAAATAAATTTTGAACGAAAATCTTAAAAGCGCAATTTATGGCGATGCTAAGTATAGTAGAGACGCGATGCCTCGCGTCTCTACGATATCGGGCGAATGGAAAAAATTAATATGAATCAATATTCTAAAAATCAGGCGTTGATTGTTTTGGGTATGCACCGTAGTGGTACATCGGCTTTGACTGGGCTTTTGAGTTGGTTGGGTGTTGATTTGGGGCTGCAACTTTTGCCGCAACATGCGACTAATGAAAGGGGGTTTTGGGAAAATTTTCAAGTCGTTGAGGGGAATGAAAATGTTTTAAAAGCTTTAAATAGTACTTGGTTTAATCCGGCCCCTTTTCCAAAACAGTGGTGGCTGGCTGAAACGCTGATTCCGTTGCGTGACTATTTGGCGAAAGTGCTGCGGCATAATTTTGCGGTGTCCGTTGTGGGGCATTAAAGACCCTATCCTTTGTCGGTTGCTGCCGTTGTGGGGGCCTCTTTTGGAGGAGATGGGTAGTGCGTTGGGCTTTGTGATTATGGTGAGAAATCCGCATGAGGTGGCGGCTTCTCTTGCGCGTCGTGATGGCTTGTCGCCTAATACGGCTGT
>JAYQWI020001138.1:0-3396 GCA_035871815.2 Candidatus Parabeggiatoa communis | reverse complement strand
TTTGATGCGTTTGATCAAGCTGGGGGAGGTTATCATTTAGCTTCCAAGTTTTCCCTTGATTGGCGAGGCACTTGGAAATCTTATCTGCCACTCTACGATCTGGATCACGTTTGGGTGCATAAACGTTTTCAAGGCCTTCGGACGGCATTGTTTACTAATCTAAAGAGTGATCATCGCGGGCAGTTGGTGCGATTTGTTGTGCCTTAAAATTATTTTTAATCTCACGCTTCGCGCAAAGGCGCAAGGTGCGAAGTCATTATGCTTTGCGTCTTTGCGTGAGCAAATAATTCTCTAAATATCTAGAGATACATTTTTCGCTCTGCTGAGACTTTTTATTTGTCTTTAATTTTCTTTTGCGGAACGTTGTGAATGGGTTTTAATGGCACACCCAAATGTTCAGCAACAGCCAGTATTTTGGCCAGAAAAGTTGAAAGCATATCAAAAGTCATCTCTCCACCGGTTTGCAGCACTTTAAGTTCCTGAATATCAGGCAATTTATCGGCAATGTCGGCTGCGTTGTCAATCAGTCGTCTCAGCAAATCAGATTCATTGATTAAATTGCGAATTTCTTGCTGTTCACGCAATAACACCATTTCCTTTTCTAGCTGAGCATGTTTGATTCGATTGTTGGCTTCTTTTAATTCCAACTTTGCGAGACGCGCTTGTCGTTCACGAACGATGCGGGCCTCCAAGATTTTCGCTTCAAGCAAATCGTCTTGATCTTGAATCAATAATTGAAGGGCTGCGGCCTGTTGCTTGATCTCTTTTTCTTGTTCAAGCCGCTGTTGTTCGGCCAACATGTTGGCCTCATTCAAGCGATTTTCTTCGTCTAGGGCATGTAAGGCTTCTTCTGTTTGCCAGGTTTTTTGCTGCTTATCACCTTCATTGTCCAATCTCGCTTGTTCTAAGGCCTTAGCCTGTTCCTGTTGCAATGCCCCTAATTGAGTGTCATGAGCCAAACGGGCCTCTTGTGTTTTGAGTCGTTGTTCTGAAGTTTGTTTAGCCAGCGCCGTTTCTTCTTCCAATTGCAAGGTTTTCTGAGCCATTTCTTGCTCTTGGACTTGAAGTCTCAACTTTGAAGCGTGCATCGTTAGTGTGGTTTGCTCTTCAAGTTGAATTTTCTCCTGAACGCTCTCTTGTTCTTTGGTAAAGCGAATGGATTCTTGAGCAATCTTGAACTCAAATGCTTCAGTTTGTTTATTTTGCTTAACCTCCTCAATAGCCGCGTTGGTTTCAGCTTCACTGATTTCTTTTAACCGGTGACTTTCTAATTCCTTATGATGCACTTCGTTTTGCATCGTCAACAGACTGAAGCGAGCGGTTTGTTCCTGTTGATGACGAAAAGGGGCTTGTAAATCTTGCCAAAGCTTTTCTGAACTGACAAGAGCTTCTCTAATCTGGACGGTGACGATTTTAATCCCTAAACCTTCGTGTTGCGTCAGCCCATCCTCATGACTACGCCCTTCAGTCACCGTTTTAAGGCGTGTCGTCAGTTCTTCAATAATGGGTGCTTTATCGGTTAACACCTCTTCCACACTCATGGTGGCAATTTTATCCTTGATAGCGGCATCGGCTTGCTCACCGAGTTGAGCATTGACAATACCCAGCGGATCACGGCTGTCAGAAAAATCCAGCTTTTTATAGGCTATTGAAAAATCAGAAATTTGCCATTGCAAATAAGCCAGTACATTAAGGCCCTGCTTTTCTTTAGTAATACTTCTTGCCACGATACCAATGGTTTGCATGGCGGCAGGGACAACCAAATAAGCATCTTTATAGGGATTGTAACGAAAAGACTTGCCTAAACCCAAGGTGACGGGTTCATCACGCCCGATGCGCGTATGCACGACATAAACATTAGGGGGTACGATAATCCGTTTCCAGTGCCAAAAGCCGGTTTCATGTACTTTAATGGGTTCTTTTTGTAATTGTAGTTCTTCAGAAGTCACGAGATTGGCTTGAGGTAGTTGGCTTGAGGGGCCCAATTTTTGGGATGAAGAGGAACCGGCCTGAGCAGTCGATGGCTTTCTTGCTTTCTTGGCCGACTGTTTTTCGTCAGCTTGATTGTCATCAGCGTGCCTTCTTAAAACAGCTGGGATATCGACATAGTCGTCATTATCTGTGTCTTGTTGAGTGTGATGTGCTTCGGCTTGCTTATTAAAAGCATGAGCCGCTGAGATACGTTTCATTATAGTCTATTTCCTAATTTCACTTGGGGCTATTTACAAACTTTTGCAAACTAAAGTTTGCACTCCACCTAATTATATATATGCCTTCTATTCTAATCACAGGGCAATTTTCCTAAGTGTGTTAATACGTCTTCGCTTTTGGAAATAATTAAGGCCTCATAGTCATTATAAGAGGCTATAATTTCTTTGAAAGTTTAACGGTTCCTTTTTCTATCATTAAATCTATACCCGATTGAAAAAAAGACATACCTAATAAAATTTCATCGCCTTCCATAGTCGTTACAATTGCACCTTCAATATTACGCAGCATAATCGCACCCACTCTAACCTCACGTATTATCGTTTTGTATGATAACACATTACCATTTGGGGTTTGTGAAAAGTAGCTGCCACCTGGAAGCAAACCTAAGTTGTTAGCTAATTGACGAGGTACGCTAATATACGTTGCGCCGGTATCAAGCAAAAATTTGACTCTTTTATTATTGATATAACCGATAAAGATACAGTGCCCTTGCTTATCTTGCTCTATAAGCACTTCAATACTGCCATCATTATGCACGATAGATTTCGGCTGTACTACATTAAACGGGAATGATTGCTCTGGCTTGGATTTCAAAAAATCATAAGATATAGTGGCAATAAAAAGACTTAAGATTATGACTATAATAATTTTTTTCTGTCTTTTTTCCTTAACCTGTTCCTTAATCAGTTCACCTGACTCCATACGCGAAATCATTTCTTTAACAATTTCCTCTGAACTCTTATTTTCATCTTTCATTTATTTTTCCAATCTATGAGGCCTTTTTAATTTCACGCAAAGGCGCAAAGGCGCAAGGTATAAAGTATTATTAATGGATTTAGTTTTATGGCTAAAGCCGTAAGCGTGAATCCCAAAAGCCTTACAGGTTTAAACCCTCTCCTTTTGACCCCGTTTTATTTTAACCATTAACCATTAAGCATTAACGTTTAACGTTGAGCGGGTTGTGACTTGTGAAGGGACTTATTGCTTTGGCTTATTGGTTAGGACAACAATCATAATGAACATGCATAATAACATTTTAGACAACTCAACTGGCACTATTCAAATGCCTTATTATAAGCCCATCGGTAATGAAGTCGCACTATTTGAACAGGCTTACCGTCACCAACTCCCTGTTTTAATTAAAGGGCCAACGGGATGTGGCAAAACGCGCTTTGTCACCTATAT
>JAYQWI020001137.1:0-4821 GCA_035871815.2 Candidatus Parabeggiatoa communis | reverse complement strand
AAACAGGTATTTTACCGCAAAGAGACGCGAAGCATCGCGTCTCTACAATTCGCGGTTTCGTAGAGACGCGATGCTTCGCGTCTCTAATTACAAATAAACATTGCTTCTATTAAAATACCTGAAAATTTATGCTTCAGTACTTATGTCTAACGATGAGGGCGGAGCCTGAGGCTATGATCTTGCTACGCTCGTTACTGCGTTTCACATTTTCAGGCTAAAGTTTAACGAAGCTAAACTTTAGCTTGAAAACCCCTTCTGGGTTGGCGTATTAATATAGATATCAACTTTCATCGGTTAGAATCAGATAAAATTCTTATGATTAGAGTTTTCAACAATGATAATCAGAAAAAAGCGGATTTTTTCAAACTCGGATTTTTTGATCTCTGTACAAAACGTTGTCAATTATTGAGTTATAAATAGAGTGTCTCTATAATGCCCTCAATAAAAACAATAATATTACAAAATTTTTTGTCCAGTACTTAGGATTTTGAAATACTGCAAACTACAACAGATTTAAAAGAAATGCAATACATTTATATAATCTAATCAATGATAATCATATCGTTAGTATATAATTATTTTATAATATTCATTATTATGGAAACTGAATTACCCCAATGCCATATTAATAAGCATGGTGGGCAAACGGGTGATGGGGTGGAAATCTCTTAAATCGTACTACCCGCTTACCCAGCCTACAAAAATTCAGCCTACAAAAATTGATCAGTGATAACTGATAACTGATAACTGAAGTGAGTCCTGATGTGCGGTTGATTTGTTGGGAAATGGCTTGTTTAAAGATTTGTTCATTCCCCCAAATGTGTACGCTTTGCTTGGCGCGGGTAAGGCCCGTGTAAATCAATTCCCGAGTTAATAGAGGGCTCAGTTGTTCCGGGAGTAACATAAAAATCTTTTCAAATTCAGAGCCTTGGCTTTTATGAATGCTCATGGCGTACACGGTTTCATGTTCCGGTAAGCGTTCGGGCCAAAAAGTGCGGATGCCGCCTTCGGTGGCGGGAAAATAGGCCTGTAATTCAGATGGTTTATCAGGGTTTCTGAGTAGGATGCCAATATCGCCATTGAACAGTTTGAGGCTGTAGTTGTTGCGGGTAATCATGATGGGGCGGCCGTGATAGCGGTGTGAGGTGGCGGCCCGTATGATGCCTTTGGCGCTGAGCAGTTGTTCTATTCGTTGATTAACCCTTTCAACGCCGTAGCGTCCTCGACGTGTTGCACATAAAACTCTAAATTTTTCAAAGGCTTGCAATATCTCTTCTGGTTCGCTGGCTTGTAAACAATGGGCGATACTCGCCACAATGTGTTCAATGAGACTGTTGGGTAGGCTTTCTGAGATGCCCAGTGGATACCAACTGACATCTTTGTTCTCATCTGATTTGAGAATACGCAGGGCTTGCTCACTTTCTCCTTGATTAACCGCATTGGATAGTGTCCAAATCCCGCTGTCTTCGCTAAAACGATAGCTTTTGTTTAAGAGTACGATGTTGTCTTGATAATGGGGCGTTTTGGGAATGGAATCATACGGCTGTAACGCCTGAAGGCTTGCCGCGTCACAAATATCGCCGAGTACGGTACCGGCTTCTACTGAAGCGAGTTGATCTTTATCACCAAGTAATATCCATCGCGCGGATTTGGGAATCGCTTGTGCTAGTTTTGCCATGAGGGCTAAATCGACCATTGAGGCTTCATCTATAACGATCACATCGTAAGGTAGGAGGTTGTTGGCATGGCTGCGAAAGTAGGGCGAATTGGGTTGGGTACCCAGTAAGCGGTGTATAGTATAAGTGTCTTGAGGAATGGCGGCTTTGATTTCGGGAGTACAGTTTAAGGCTTGTAAAGCTTGTGTAATGGCTTCTTGTAAACGAACGGCGGCTTTACCGGTTGGCGCGGCTAATGCGATCTTTAAATGGCGATTTTGTTCGAGTAATAGGGCTAATATCTTGATAATGGTAGACGTTTTACCGGTTCCAGGGCCGCCTGATATAATGCAAAAGTTGCGTTGTACTGCTGTGTGTGCAGCGATTTTTTGAGTGTTTGGGGTATGACTATTCTCGTCTTGTGCCGGAAATAAGCGCGATAAGCCCGCTTCTAGGATATCGGGATTGACATCAGTCCGTTGTTTCTGGCAGCGAGTGCGAATTTGTGCGGCAAGTTGTTGTTCGTAATCCCAGTAGCGATATAAATATAATCGGTGCTGATCCAGAATTAAGGGGGCATAGTCACCGGGATTGCCGACAACATTACAATTTTGAAGGGCCTCTAGCCATTGTTCTAAAGGAGGACAGCGTATTGTGGCTGTATTCACTTCTGATTGCTGTGGAAATAATTCTTCGGCTTGTGCGGCTAAATCCACGCAAACATGCCCTTCAGCGGTTAAATGACTGACCAGTATTGCGCTTAGCCATAATTCATCAGACTGATTATCAGACAGGCTGGTTATCAATTTGGCAAAATGGAGATCGAAGTCTGATAAAACAGCTTGCTCACGTAATTGTTGGAAGAATGTTCTCATGTTCAATTTATTTATTTGTGCGTTTGGAGTGTTTTAATCCTTTTTTATATACAATCCTTGTCGTTATGTTTTAATCCTTTTTTATATACAATCCCTGTCGTTATGTTTTAATCCTTTTTTATATACAATCCTTGTCGTTATGTTTTAATCCTTTTTTATATACAATCCCTGTAGTTATGGTTTTAATCCTTTTTTATATACAATCCCTGTAGTTATGGTTTTAATCCTTTATTATATACAATCCTTGTCGTTATCTCCTTGTCGTCAAAAATGAAAATGAATAAAATCATTAAACGTCGATCCTTGCCGGATCATATTAATCTACCTGACTCTGTTCATCCGATCCTCCAGCGCGTGTTAGCGGCTCGTGATGTCAATGACGCTTCTGAATTGGCGTATGGATTAGAAAATTTGCTGCCCTATACAACATTACTGGGTATAGAGGAGGCCGTTAACTTATTATATGACGCTTTAAACCAACAAGCGCGAATTTTGATTGTAGCCGATTTTGATGCTGATGGCGCGACGAGTTGTGCGACGGCTATGAAAGCCTTACGGCAAATGGGAGCGAAAAAGATCGGATTTTTGGTACCGAATCGAGAAAAACAAGGGTATGGTTTAAGCCCTGAAATTGTTGAAATCGCTTACAAGGATTCTTTTCTGGCGAATACGCCCTCTAGTGATATCCCTGATTTGTTGATAACCGTTGATAATGGTATTTCTAGTATAAAAGGAGTCAAAGCGGCTAAAGAAAAAGGAATGCGCGTGCTGGTAACGGATCATCATTTACAGGGAAAAGAGAAACCTGATGCTGATGCGATTGTCAATCCGAATCAAGAAGGCGATGCTTTCCCCAGCAAAAATCTCTGTGGTGTGGGCGTGATTTTTTATGTGATGATGGCTTTACGAGCGCATTTGCGCGAGAAGGGATGGTTTACCGAACAGGGTATACCTGAACCGAATCTAGGCAATCTTCTGGATTTAGTCGCTTTAGGCACAGTCGCTGATGTCGTCACATTGGATTACAACAATCGCATTTTGATTGAGCAAGGATTGCGGCGAATACGGGCCAATTATTGTTGTCCGGGTATCCGTGCCTTAGTGCAAATCTCTAAACGGGAGCAAAGTTATTTAATTGCCAGTGATTTAGCCTTCTATTTAGGGCCGCGCCTGAATGCGGCCGGCCGCATGGATGATATGTCTTACGGAATCGCTTGTTTATTAAGTGAAACGGATTTTGAAGCTAAACAACATGCTGATCTGCTAGAAATATTCAATCAAGAGCGTCGTTTAGAAGAAGCTAAAATGCAGCAAGAAGCACTGGATATGTTAGACACGCTGGGCGATCCCGATAAACTACCTATCGGCTTGTGTTTATTAGATGAAAAATGGCATCAAGGGGTTATTGGCATTCTGGCAGCGCGTATCAAAGAACGTTTACATCGGCCCGTGATTATTTTTACCCATGATAAGGATAAGAAAGATCAGGCACAAAAAATGATCCGAGGTTCTGGACGTTCAGTTGAAGGGGTACATTTGCGCGATGTTTTGGAAGGGATTGCTACCCAACAGCCTGAAGTAATGGGTCATTTTGGCGGCCACGCGATGGCTGCGGGCTTGACTATACCCCATTCACAGTTTCAAGCCTTTCAACAAGCCTTTGATGAAGGCATTCGTCAACATCTCTCGCTTGAACAATTGCAAGGTACGATTTATAGCGATGGGCCCTTATCAGGAGAAGAGTTGAATTTAGAGTTGGCAGAACAAATCAGAATGTTAACCCCTTGGGGGCATCATTTTCCAGAACCGGTTTTTGATGGCGAATTTGAATTAGTTGATCGTCGTGTATTGAAGGAAAAACATTTGAAAATGCAAGTACGCCCCATTGAAGGCGGCCCTTTGATTGATGTTATCGCCTTTAATACGGTTGACACCGAATGGCCGAATCAAGTCAACCGCGTAATGATCGCTTATAGATTAGATGTTAATGTTTTTCGGGGAGCCAAAAATGTGCAGTTAATGGCAATGTATGTCATACCCCAATAACATTATTTATATTTAAATCACGAGTATGTGATTGACAAATAAATAAACGCTAAAGGCGCTAAAGGCGCTAAAGAGGCTTTTGTGTCAAGAGCAAATCGAAGCCTCTCTTGCGTCTCTTGCGTCTCTTGCGTTTAAAACGAAAAAAATCCACTATGACACCATCAACACTCACTCAAACTCTACTCGGTTCATTATTAGACAGCCCCGCCATTGTGGAAGTCGCTTCACAAGCGGGCGGATCAGTG
>JAYQWI020001136.1:0-3680 GCA_035871815.2 Candidatus Parabeggiatoa communis | reverse complement strand
AATTGAAGGCCTTGACGGCCGGTGATCGTTTTACCGGAGTGGATACTGATGAGGTATTTGGTGTTACTCAAACGCCCTTTGAAGAGGCTATCCGGGAAACGTTTTGTGATGAGCGGTATAGTCAAATTGTACTCAAACGCTAGATGATAAAACATGGATGACAAAAAACGAAAGATTGCGGTTATTGGTTCTGGCCCCATGGGTTTAGCGTGTGCTTATGCCTTGTTAAAAAAGGGTCATCACGTTGATGTTTATGAAAAAGATGATCGTTTGGGTGGCATGTCCGCTTGTTTTGACTTTGATGGCTTGACGATTGAACGTTATTATCATTTTATTTGTCGCACTGATACGCCGCTATTTGACTTGCTCAAGGAGTTAAATCTGTTTAACCAACTGCGTTGGCAAGACACTAAAATGGGTTTTTTTTACAATGGGGTGCTGTATAAATGGGGAGATCCGATTCATTTACTGAAATTTCCTCATTTGGGTTTCATCGACAAATTGCGTTATGCTGTCCATGTTTTTTATACCAAAAGTATTCATAATTGGAATCGGTTAGATAAACAAAATGCGATTCCTTGGTTAAAAAAATGGATGGGTCATAAGGCTTACCAGATGCTCTGGGATTATTTATTTGAACTGAAGTTTTATGAGCATAAAGCGCAGATTTCGGCCGCTTGGATTGGTACCCGGATTAAAAGAGTGGCTTTGTCGAGAAGAAATTTGTTTACAGAATACTTAGGTTATTTAGAGGGCGGTTCAGATACTTTACTGCGTGCTTTAGAAAAACAGATCCTTGCCATGCAGGGCAATATTTATTTTAATGCCAGTATTGAACGCATTCTGACTGACCATGAGCAGGTACAAGGTGTTGTGGTTAATGGCGAAAAACGCTTTTATGATGCGGTTGTCTCTACGATGCCCTTGCCTTATGTACCCCACGTTGCGCCCGATTTGCCTCAAGAGATTATTGATAAAATCAAGGCCATTAAAAATTGCGGTGTTGTCTGTGCTATACTCAAATTGAGTTCTCCCTTGACAGAAAACTTTTGGTTGAATGTTAATGATCCTGATATGGCTATACCAGGGTTAATAGAATATACTAATCTTTATCCAATGCAAGACAGTATCGTCTATGTGCCTTTTTACATGCCCCATAACCATCCTAAATATACACTGGATGATACGTCATTTTTGAATGAAGTGTTTGGCTATTTGCATCGCATTAATCCCGCTTTTTCTGAAAAATGGGTATTGGCCGCTCAGGTTTCGCGTTATGAATTTGCACAACCCATCTGTACACCTGATTTTTTTGAACAATTGCCGCCCATGCAAACACCCATTCAAGGTTTTGTGATGGCAGACACGTCGTACTATTATCCTGAAGATCGTTCTATTTCTGAAAGTGTTAAGATTGGTAAACGGTTAGCTGATTTAATGGGTGAGGTGGTGTGTTCGTAATTAATTCATCGCTTTCAACACAGAGATCAAGAGTGCCACAGAGTGCCACAGAGAAATTGATAACAGATAACATGGATTTACAGAAAATTTACGCTACTCGTTTTATTGAAGAGGCGTTACCTGCTAAAAATGAAATTTGGAAAGTGATTTGTACCGATTTTTTCAGTCAATTTGTACCCAAAACGGCTACTGTTGTCGATATTGGCGCAGGTTATTGTGAATTTATCAATAATATTGACTGTCAGAGAAAAATTGCGATTGATTTAAATCCTGATGTGAAAAAATTTGCTCATCCTGATGTTGAAGTGATTAATGAATCATGTATGTCTATACAATCGTTAACCGATAACAGCGTCGATATTGTTTTTATGAGCAATTTTCTGGAACATCTGTTGAACAAACAACAGGTTTTTGAGACGTTGCAAGAATCTAAACGGATTATCAATCATTCTGGTAAATTATTGATATTACAACCTAATATTCGTTTTTTACCGAATCACTATTGGGATTTTTTTGATCATCATACGCCCTTAAGTGATAGAAGTTTGCTTGAAGCTTTGGAAACATTAGACATGAAGATTGTCAAATGCTATCCCCGTTTTTTGCCCTATACCACCAAAAGCAAATTGCCAAAAGGCCGTTTTTTTGTCAAACTCTATCTCCGCCTGCCTTGGCTATGGCCCCTCTTTGGAAAACAAGCTTTTATCGTTGCTGAAAAAAGGTAAATTTTAATGAAATTTTTTATATTGATTGGCCTTTACGTGCTACTCAATTCTTTTGCTCAACTTTTGATTAAAATGGGCACCTTAGAAATGAAAGAGGTTGCCAGTTTTTATGATTTTTTTAATATCAAACTGATAGCGGGTATTGGGCTCTTTGGCATGAGCTTTTTGACTTGGATTGTTATCGTTTCTAAAAACAATTTGTCTTATGCGTTTCCTTTTGCTGTAGGCTTGGGTTATATAGGGGTTATTCTCTTATCTATCTTGGTTTTAAAAGAAACGGCCACTTTTTTACAATTTGTTGGCATGAGTTTAATTTGGATGGGCATTATTTTAATGTCATTGCATGGTAGTTAATACTGTCGCATGATTTCGGTATTTTTCTGGAATTTAAAGGGCAATCCTGGTTGCCCTTTTTGAAATTCTAGTGAGCAACAGGATATTAAAAATACAAATAAGTGGACTATAGCGTTTCCCGATTGCATGAAGTACAAAGGCGAATCAATCATAAAAACTTAAAACGCTAAGGCCCCGCAGGGGGTGAATGTGAAACTTCGTTCCGAGCGTAGCGAGATCATAGCCCAAGAAAGAACCTAGGGTTCCAAAATATATCAAAAAAGGTTTGTATTTAACCCAATTGAGAAACGCTAGATCAAATCTAAAATAGAACGCTGATTGCGCTGATTGTCATGATTGACACTGATTAATATTAATCAATTCAATATATTAACGAACCACTACCGTTTTTGAATTATCTGAAATACAGATATCAAAATACAGGATATGATTATGATTCAGTACTTCACTGCTTTTTTTGATCTGAGATATTAAAACTATGGATAGAGTAGCTCATCATCGAATATTCTACCTCAAGCTATTCGCTGTCGCTTTGATTATTTTTGGGGCAAGGCTTTGGGTCATTGACAACTTTGGCAACACGGTGCCTTATTGGGATCAATGGGGTGCAGAAGCCGCTCATCTTTTTATACCTTGGTTAAATGAGACTTTAAGCTTTTCTGATCTCTTTGCTCCCCATAATGAACATAGAATCTTTTTCACACGTCTACAAAGCTTATTGTTACTCACTTTAAATGGTGGCGAATGGAATCCTTTGTTAGAGATGCTTGTCAATGCTTTGCTTTCTACTCTGACGGCACTTGTCTTGCTCATTATTTTAAGTCAGTTCTTTGGGCAGGTGGCTCAAAACGGGATATTATTCACTGTTGCTTTCTTATGGAGTATCCCTTACGGATGGGAAAATATTTTAGCCGGTTTTCAATCTGCTTTTTATTTTATGGTGTTATTCAGTCTAATTGCCTTGTGGGGGCTACTCCATAAACACTTCACTTTCAAATGGTGGTTCGGACTGCTTTGTGCCATAAGTACTGAACCACAAATAAACAGGTATTTTACCGCAAAGAGACGCGAAGCATCGCGTCTCTAATTACTAAATAAACATTGCTTCTATTAAAATACCTGAAAATTTTTGGCGAAAGT
>JAYQWI020001135.1:0-4392 GCA_035871815.2 Candidatus Parabeggiatoa communis | reverse complement strand
ATTATACCCGTGTTCTATCAGAAGTAGAAAGAATGTTTCTTGATATGAATGAAGCACAACCCCTCTTAGGCATTTAATGCCGATGATATGCTTCAGTTTATACAGGAAAAAGGTTTATTGACTGAACATGAAAACACTAAGCGCATCAAACTTGATGACTCTGCTTACTTTTGGACACATAGTTATTCTTGGTGTCAACAGAATTTTCAAGACAGTCCATAATCAGGCCGGTGGGATAACGAAATCCATTTGTAATCAATTATTGCTCAAAAGGAGGTTAAGCAATAAAAATGTTTTTTGTAGGGTGGGTAGGAGCGAAGCGGAAACCCACCTAAGTCAAAATGCAATTAAAATATAGGAAATGGTGGGTTTCCGCTCCGCTCCTACCCACCCTACATTTTTTATTTTAATTTATTGTTTTTATTATTAATTTTGTATTTTATTCAATATTGAAATAGTCTATTATTCAATAGGAGGTTAACATTAACCGGTATTTTCAATACACAAAAATAGGCTTTATTTCGTTCAGCCTATTGTTGTTAGTGAACTGCGGGGGTGATGACAATGATTCATCAGAGAGTTCATCTCAAGAAAACAGTGTGACGATTGCAGGCACAACCATTCCATTAAAATTGGGTACCGAAGACAAGATTTTTTCGCAAAAGGTGCTTGAATGGCATGATGGTAATACCTTTTCTTATTTAGAGAATAACAAGAAAGTTATGACCTACCTTTTTGCTTCAGATCATTATTCTAGTCATTCTGTGATGGATGGTTATTGGGATGTGAGAGAGGACAACAATGAATTCTGGGTTTTATTGAAAGACGGAGAGTTGTACCGTTTTGAAGTGACAACCGATGGCAATCACTATATTCAATACCTCACCCAAATGAATAGTGAAGCCAAACTCACTCATCTTATTGGTGAACCTTCTCAGCCATTGCTTGAACAAGTCGCACAAAGCAATGCTGTCGATAATCCGGCAGAAGAAGCTGCGCCATCCCCAGATAGTAATGTGAGCGATCTCACATTTAATCAAACTCAAACAGAACGTTTGCGGGGAAGTTGGAATTTTGTGTCTGAAATAATGTCTGGTGTTAAGTATACATTTGACACTTCACTAGCAGATGATGGAACCGGTACTTTTTATATCTATGATTCAAGATACTACACCACGCCTCGTTTTGATGCTGATCCTTTACCTGTTGGTGGTAAAGCTGGTGCTTATATACCTTCCTTGGGTAAATTGACTATAAAATCTCAGTTATCAACTAGTCTCACGTTCTATTTTACTTTTAATTTTGTGGATGACAACACTATTGAAGGCACTTATACCGGAACCGTTTATACAAAAACATTTTCCTTTCATGGGAATAGAGTGTCAAACTAGCCATGCGGAGTGGGCAACGTCTTTTGATTGTCCACTTGCTTAGAATGGATGTCAGCGGGTAACTTAGAGAGAAGTTTTTTTCTTGAGTAGACTAGATTCGGTTGACATTTCACTATAAGTCATTGATTTTTAATTTTTATAAGCGATTGAAAAATATAAATTTTGTGGAAAATGTCAACAGAAGCTAATGCCAAGGCTTTCAACAATCCATATTAGTTTATCAAAACGATCCACCAATCTGCCTCTTAAATTTGAAATTTCTTTTTTAAGCAATCCAACTGTCTCAATGAGACTATGTAGAGACAGTTTTCGAGAGACATGAGACACTATAAACTGTCTCAATGAAATTTAATTGTGTCTATTGATAACGCTTCGATTTTTACTAATTTATTAAAAATAATATAGATAATAATAAAATACATGGATTTGGTACACCTTTTGCTTAAAACAGTAAGAACTGAAGTTGATAAAACTTGAGCATCAGAATCAATTATAGCTAATAAATTTTACTCTAATTTTCATTTTAAAACTAATACAATTAAATTACTAAACCGTGTTATTACATGTAAGTAAAATAAACCCTGCTGGAATAAATTGGGTGAATTAGCCCCCACATTTTGTCGTCGCGAAGTCTAAGTAAAATACGCCAATTATAATTAAAGAGAAAAATCAAAAATGCAGAATAAAAATATAGCCCGTGCAATTACAATCTCATTAGGGTAGCTGCCCCACCAATGCTTACTCTGAGTGCAGCTTATGCCGCAGAAGCATTTGATGCTTCAAGCCGTGAGGCGTGGGTTGCCGTTCCATGGCGTTTTATTCCTACTGGTGATGTTGTCTTAAATCGAACAACCGTTCAATTGCGGATGTCAAATCAACGCTTTGGTTTAATTAAGGGCATGTCCATAGATGGCAATGAAACCTACGAGATTGCTGTCAATGAGCGCGGGAAACAGGTTAACCTTGATGCGATTCTCCATGAAGACAAAAAAGCGTATCTTGAAAAGTATGGGAAAATAAGTCCCACATTGTACAACAAAATGGCGATGAATCCTTCTGATGAAGCTCTCCCAGTCGTACTTTGGCTCGCTGTTGAGGAAGAGAAAGTTGATAAGAGCCAATTTGACGCTCAACAACTTGACAGAGCACCTCAGTCCCTCTTGAATTATCGTCAACGAAACCAAGAGGCACGGTCAAAGCTACGCACTCAGCTAGGCAATAAATTGCAAGTAGAGGTTCAGGCAGAGTCTAACGTTGCGCCGGTTTTATATTTGGAACTGACAGCAAGCCAAATTCAAAAATTAAATCGCTGGGACGAAGTCGGGGGGATTTTCTTACATGAAACGGAGGGTTTTGATGATTTAGCCAACTCAATGGCTATTTCCAATGCTGATGACGTGGTAAATACGTTAGGTTTTGACGGAACGGGTTCTAGAGTATGTGTTTGGGAACCTGGCCCAGATGTTCTGACCAACCTAGTGATTTCAGGTCACTACAGCACTCCGTGGCCCGGCAGTAGTAGCCATGCACGCTTGGTGACCGGCATTATCAGAAATAGTGGTACTACGCCGAACGGTTATGCCCCTGGTGCCACCGTCTATTCTGCTAATAGTTATGATGTGGCGGCCTTAGATTGGTGTGTGAATAGTCCTCAAACTTCTAGAATTATTAACCAGAGTTTCCATCGCCGAGATGAAGCTCTAAATGGTGAACTATCGGCGGATGATCTTCATAAAGATTACATGGCACTGCATTCTCCCTATCCAACCATCGTACAAGCGTCGGGTAACTATTGGTTAGGTGATAGTGACAATATCACTCCTCCAGCAGACGAGTTTGTGAATCACAAAGGCTTCAATAGTATAAGCGTTGGTAATCATAATGATACTGCTACCGCCATGTCGAGTTCTTCTGTTTTTCGCAACCCTAATAGTCCACACGGGGATCGGGAATTGCCAGAATTATGCGCCAATGGAGATTCTGTGACGGCTGTAGGTACAACGATGAGTGGTACCAGCTTTGCCTCTCCTGCTGTAGCGGGGGCAGTGGCGCTTTTGCAGGAGGAAAATACGACACTGCGCTATTGGCCAGAGGGCAATCGCGCAATTCTGTTAGCAGGTGCTACACAGAATGTTTCTGGAAACACATGGCGACAGGATGTTTCAGCTGGTGTTGATGCGAGTGATGGTTCTGGAGCGTTAAATGCTGAGGAATCAACGCAAATCGCACAAAACAGAGTATACGAGAACAACTCTGCGTCAATGAGAGGTTGGGCTGTTGGAACCTTGATGGATTCAAGTTTTGGTTCTGATAATAACTCAACTTACTCATATAATGTTCTGGTCCCGAGTACGGGTGGTAATCATGTCAAAGTTGCTTTAGCTTGGGATAGCAAAGTTACCAACAGTCCAGCAACTTCAGAGCTTGTTATTGACATGGATCTTTTAGTCTATGACGGAAGCACTATTGTCGCCAGCAGTGCCTCGTTGGATAATAGTTACGAAATTGCGGAGTTTAATGGTGTCGCTGGCCGGACATACACTGTCAAGCTCAGACGATGGTCTGGTGCTGGTGAATCGACGTACTATGGGTTAGCTTGGAGTGTACATTAGTTTTCCGATAATGCTTACGATATATAGCAGGTTCAGATAAATCAAAGCCTTTAGGCATATGAGGTTTCGGAAGCCTCAGATATCTTAAGGCTAAATTATCTGAAAATGGTGGCGATAAATCGTTCAATATCGAAAATCAGTCGTCCCGCATGGCTCACTACCTTGTAGTGAGTAGGCAATGCGGGACATTGTTCGATAAATAAAAATTTTTCGGCATGATGAAAAATTTCATTGTTTTGATTAAATTGGGTTATTAGGAGAAAATTATGTTGAAAAATGTGATTTCTGTGATTTTGGCAAGTTTTTTAGTGGCGGGAACTAGCTGGGCTGAAGGTGATAAAAGTTGCCAACATGCGACTTATTCGTCAGCGGACGGTAAGCTCCATATA
>JAYQWI020001134.1:0-2721 GCA_035871815.2 Candidatus Parabeggiatoa communis | reverse complement strand
CCACTGAAAGGCACATCAAAGCCTAACTCATTTTTCGCAAAAGTCATCAATAAGTGTTCATTCAGGGCTAAATGCGGACAATACTCATCACAATGTGGATCAGCGCCAAGGGGGTTATAAGGTTTGAGCACATAATCAGCCAGCTTATCCTCACGTAGACAATTACCTTCCAAAACAACAGAAAACTTATGTTGCAAACCCGATAATCCCAATGGCGTAAAGCTTTGAGCCGCCTCATCTAACGCTTTGTTTTCAGGAAACAGCGTCTTATCATCAATCTCAATTTCCCACTCTAAAATATTTGGAAAAGTATTTTCACCAAGCAATGCCTTTTTGATAGTGGTATAACGAATGGGGTGAAAATTCTCATTTTCCTCAAATGTCAGAGACGTTTTGGAAAACTGTAAATCACCATAAACGTGCTGTAACAAAGGAAGCCAATCAAAATCAGTGCTGGAACCCGTTTTGATTTCCAGCATTTTTCTATCTTGCCCTTCTGGAATCAACTGCTCAAAAACGGGAAATATTTTTTGGCTATAAAAAATTTTCTCAGTCAATGCCATTTGAGGCGATAGAGGCAGCGCCATCGCTTCGCAAAGGTAATGATTTCTATAGGCAAAACGATACACGCCCCCTTTAAAATCAAGATACCCAACCAATTTATTTTTCTTATAAACCCATAAAAAATTTTCAAAATAGATTTTGGGAGTCATCACTTGATATTGCCCATGAGTGCTAAACTGTGCAATTCTCCCCGCTTTTTTGAAATCACGTAAATACGCTTGCACCGTGACAAGACTACGATTCACAACTTGTGCAATGTCAACAACAGTAATGTGTTGCTTTTTTTCAAGGCAAAATTTCAATATCGCGATTTTCGTTTTGTTCATGGTGTTATTGACGACTAAAAACTGAATTGACAAAAAATAAGTTATAAATAACAGCGAGTTTAATTTATATCATACTGATAGCCTTTTGCAAAATGGTTTTCAAATAATCGTCAGTCAAAACGGTTTCAATTAAAATTATGAATTGTAAACTCATGACAAACAAATCGACGGCACTGGGCTCATTTTTAAGTATTCTATGTCATATTCATTATGGCGTTCATTTATTCAGTACGGTTATAACGTTATCAAATCTATAATAATATTTTCACAGCAATTCCCGCCCATACCAAAAATAGAATAAAATGAAAAACTTAAAGAAATCGCTTTCCTAAAGGAAAAAATAGGATTGTAACGGATTTTGGAGATGCCCGTATTCGTGGCACCTATCAATAGCTGAGGAATTCGGTAGACAAATCATGTCATTAAAATTATTGCTATGCCAGTCAAAAAATAATGATTTAAAAACAATCTGTTATCTTTGATGATGAAGAATATTTAACAATTATAAATTAGTTATTATCAATTAGTTAAATACCAACCGTCCCAAAATCCGTTATAAGCAGAAAAGAGTGTTCAACTGATACTGCCAGCTAAAAGTGGGGTGATTTTACAAACAGGGAACAATTCGACACATGACTCATGGTGGAAAAAAGCAACAGACAACCCAATTCCTGATTGCGAAGAAAGTGTCAAAAAGTAGAAAAACCATACGACGAATCATACAACATTAAGAAACACTGATTGACTATGATAGCCCCCAATTGTTGCTAACTTATGAGCACAGTTCAATACACAATATCTCTGCTTACTTGTAGAATGTAGTGAATAGGGAAGTTCCAAAAAAATAAATCCCAAAAGGCAATTCAAGCCGGTTTGTTTAATTTCTCTCATTCTCTGCGACTCTGCGGCTCTGCGTGAGCCGACAGTTTGTGACATAAGATTTGTGTGCATAGAGTAGCCCTGCGGGATAATTTATTTTTTTTCCTAGAATGAGATATGATAGTATGCTTGAAATGACAAACTCATATCAGCCAATTTAAAAAGAATAACTCATCACCATGCCAACCCTCACACCCCAACATAAAATCATTAAACAGTATTATCGCGAATTAGAACAATTTGAACGGGCGAACCAAACCCATGAGGGTACAGTTAAGCAAGCTTTCCAGCATGTATTGGAAGCCTATGCTAAACCTTATCATTGGATTTTGATTCAAGAGCAGACTTTGATCTCAATCCGGGTGGATGGCACTTTGCTTGATGAGTCGAATATTCCACGCGGTTATTGGGAAGCCAAAGATAGTCAGGATAATTTAGAAAAAGAAGTGCAATTTAAATTGCACGAAAAGGGCTATCCACAAGATAATATTGTATTTCAATCGCCGCACCAAGCCATATTAATTCAAAATGGCGCAGAAGTATTGAATGTCTCTTTAACCGAACCCCAAAATTTGATCAAGGTTTTAGAACAATTTTTCAATTTTAAACGCCCAGAATATGAACAGTGGGATAAAGCGGCCGCAGAGTTTAAGGAACGGGTACCCGAATTGGGTAAGCGGTTATTGCACATCATTCGTGCCGCCTTGGAGAAGGATAAGCCCTTTAAAAAAGCGTTTAACCATTTTGCCAATCAATGTCGGCAAGCCATTAACCCGCATTTGGCCGATGCCGCTATTGAAGAAATGTTGATTCAGCATTTGTTGACAGAACGGATTTTTCGGAAATTGTTTGATCATCCCGATTTTGCCAAGCGTAATATTATAGCCCGTGAAATTGAAAACGTGATTGATAAATTAACGGCCAAATCGTTCAATCGCGATGCGTTTTTTGC
>JAYQWI020001133.1:0-2466 GCA_035871815.2 Candidatus Parabeggiatoa communis | reverse complement strand
GTATTTCTTCAATTTCAATTTTCTTGTTTCACGCCGGCGCGTGGGGACGAGAAAATGTCTGAATCAGAATTTACAGAATTTGAGAATTTACAGAATAAAACCCTTTTGTTTCAACACCATTCTGAAAATTCTATAAGTCTGCAAATTCTGATTCAGACAAAAAATTCGTTAAATCCTGTTCAAACCTCCCCAGCAAGCCGGCGCAGGATAGCATTAATAATCGCAGCCGTATCATAAACCAACGGTTCACACAACACCTCCTCATCTCGCTCGCCGTCTAAGATAAGACGAATAGTAGCCACTAGATTAGGTCCACCTTGCTCTGCTAACATTTCTAAAACTGGTTCCAATTGTTGTATTGCCTCTGCATTATTTATTGCCGCAACTATCATGGCAATGACAGGTTCAATTTGCTGCAATTGATACCGCGCTCCCTGAAACTCCTTATACGTTTCCCGTGACTGACGACGATATTCAGAGGCTTTAGTGGTGTCGTTCTGTTTTTCGGCAATTTCGGCTAATATGAAATAGGTTTTCCAAATCTCAGCCACAGCGGTGTCTAGTTTTTGCCTGATCGCCAATGCCTCTCCCGCCAATTTTCGCGCTTCTGGTAGGCGGTTGGGGTAATGGGTTTCTAGCAAGCTGGCGAGATTGTGGAATACACCTGCCCCTTTATCTGGTAAAAATTCACGATGCTTTAAAATCTTACGATACCAAGCCTCTGCCTCTTCAGGTTTGTCAGCATCTTCAGTGACAACAGCTAAATTATTCCAAGTCTGTGCTGCACCAGCCAGATTACCTTGAGATTCTCTAATCCGTGCTGCTTCTCGGTAGGCTTGCTCTGCTGCGTTCCACTGCTTGGCTTCTTGGTACACTATCCCTAGTAGATGATGAGTCAAAGCTTCTGATTCTGGTTCATTCAAGCGATTAAAAATCGCCAGTGTCTCAGTATAACGTTGGGCAGCTTTTTGTCGGTCGCCTTGCCGCAGGGCTAGGGTGCTGAGTTGTCCTAATACCACAGCTATCATCCGCAAATCATCTCGTTCTTTTGCAATAATCAATGCATACTCATAAGCTTCTTTTGCGCCGTCATAGTCACCCATATCCGTCAGTGCATCTGCTAAATCCTTATGCAAAATACTACCCATTTGCTGTTTCACACCTTCGGACGGCTCCAATTGATTTGCGATGGCCAAACCCTGACGATAGCATTCTGCTGCCAGTGCCGCTTGTCCTTGAAATCTAAAGCATTTTCCTAACCAACCCAAAGTAAAACAACGGTTATAGCTCGCTTGCTCCCCCAAATCTTTTAGCACTTCACTAAACACTTGTGCCGCTTCCTGATAACGGCAAGCATTGAATAGTTGTTCACCTTTATTGCTACGGGCAAGATAATCATCCAAATGTTCAATCCGTTGGAGCAGGGCTTTGCTATCACAGTTGAGTCCAAAGTAATTGAGAAACTTTTTTACCTTTTCCACAAAATCCACCGCATACGCTTCCTCCGCATCCAATGCCCCGTGAACCGCAACCAGTAAATTAGGCAATTCGCACTGGACAATGGCACGAATTTCGTGAGGATTATTTCTATCTTTAACATACAAATAGTCAGACAATTCATAATAACGCTGTCTATGACTAACTTGCAGTTGCGCCAGTTCTTTAGTAGCGAGGCGTGTCCAAAGTGCCGGGGCTAAGGTGGGGTGAAATTTGAGGTAAGGCACTTTGAACCCCTGTAAATTTTCTGGATGAATCAAGCCAGTCGTTTCTAAAGCAGGACGGAGTGTTTGCCACTGTTCTTCAGTAAATTCAGTGATTGCCAACAAATCAGGTTCCATCGCACCACCCTGAAACACCCCCAACTTCGGCAACAACCGCCGCGCCTCTTCATCCAATCTATCCAAAGACAAATTCAAAGAAGCCAATAATGGATTATCTGGCGTTTCCTCAAGCAACGCTTCTAAACGTTCTCCCAATTTATCCGGCGCAACTTCTTTTAAGCGACTCGCCAATAAGCCAATTGACAAAGGATGAAAATCCACCTTTTGAAACAATCTTAACAACTCATCCCGTTTAGGGAGTTGAACTTGCGGTGGTGATCGCAATTTCATTAAACGCTCGAAATACTTTAGAGCCTCTTCGTTTGACAAACCTTGCAATGGCAAAGATTGATGTATTTTGTTTTGAGTTTCAATTGGATAATCGGGGTGATGAAAATCTGGAGTGCGCGTTGTCATCAATACCCGACATTGACCAATTTCAGACCATGCTTTTGCTACCGTCAATAATTCATTTAACGATTCTGTGCTTAGGGCCTCCAAATTATCCAAAATCAGCAAAGTCGCTTGCTGTGCCAACGCCACCGTCGCCGCTTGTGCATCCACTAAACTTTTATCCAAAAGCGTCGCCAAGGTACTCACCGCCCAGCCAACAGCATCCACTCCCTGAAATGCGGCATAATCCACA
>JAYQWI020001132.1:0-5554 GCA_035871815.2 Candidatus Parabeggiatoa communis | reverse complement strand
TTTTTAAAATAATTTAAAATTTGAACGCGCGAAATTTTGGAGAGGATAAACGCACTGTGTGAATTAAATCGGTTGGGATTTCACTCAGAAATTGAGAAGGCATACTCGGTTCACGATGTCCATAACGATATCGGCTTTTACTGTGGGAAAGATAGAGCTGTTGACGCGCCCGTGTCATGCCGACATAACATAATCGGCGTTCTTCTTCCAACATATCTTCTTCAAGACTGTTTTGATGTGGAAATAAGCCTTTTTCTAAACCACATAAAAAAACAACCTCAAATTCTAATCCCTTCGCAGCGTGTAAAGTTAATAATTGTACACAATCCTCAATCGAATGACCTTGCCCTTCACCGGCCTCTAATGCGGCATGATCGAGAAACGCACTAACCAAGTTTGGACTCCCTTTGTGCGTTTTTTCAAATTGAAACGCGGCTGATTCTAATTCCGCCAAGTTTTCTAAACGTTTTTCGCCCTCTTCTTTCCCCCCTTTTTGATAATGTGCTATTAAATCCGTCGCCTTTTTGATTTGTTTAAATTGTTCAGACAGAGGGATTTGATTGACTTGCCCAGACAAAAGCTTAATCAAATCCAAAAAACCTTTAAGCGTGTTATGGGCTCTGCCCTTTAATTGTTTTGTTTCAATCACGCGATTAGCGGCTTGCCATAAAGACACTTTCTGTTCACGGGCAACACCGCGCACGATTTCAACTGTGCGTTCACCAATCCCCCGTTTTGGCGTATTCACAACACGCTCAAATGCGCCATTATCATCACGGTGTACCAATAAACGCAAATAAGCCAAAATATCTTTAATTTCAAGGCGTTCGTAAAAACGTAATCCCCCATAAATGCGATAAGGAAGACGGTATCGTAATAACGCTTCTTCAAATAAACGCGATTGCGCCGTTGTGCGATATAAAATCGCGACTTGCTTCAATTTGTTCAGTTTACCTTTCCAAGCCTGGATTTTATTGACAACAAACTCAGCTTCTTCCATTTCATCAAAGGCTTGATACAACTCAATCAGAGCGCCTTTGGTTTCTTCTGTCCAGAGTGTTTTACCTAAACGGTTGTCATTGTGTGCTATCAACGCATTCGCCGCTTCTAAAATCGTGCCCGTAGAACGGTAATTTTGTTCTAAACGCACTAAACGGGTATCTGCCAAATCCGTTTGAAGAGATTGAATGTTTTCAATTTTAGCCCCTCTCCAGCCATAAATCGACTGATCATCGTCAAAAACCACAAACAATTTACCCGATGAACCAGCCAATAAACGTAACCATTGATATTGAATCGTATTGGTATCTTGAAATTCGTCTATCAGAATGTGTTGAAAACGCCGATGATAATGCTCAAGCAGCGACGGATTATCGCGCAGCAATTCATAAGAGCGCAACAGCAATTCTGCAAAATCAATGACACCAGTGCGTTGACAAGTGTCTTCATAAGTTTGATACAAACGATGCCTTTGCAAAAGCCAAGCATCTCCCTCATTAACCAGAATATCTTTAGCACGCCTACCTTCATCTTTATGGCTATTAATAAAGTATTGCGCTTGTTTGGGAGAGCAGATTTTCTCATCCATTTTTAACTCTTTCAATACCCGTTTAACAGTGCGTAATTGATCATCACTGTCCAGTATTTGAAAGGATTGCGGCAACAAAGCATCTTGCCAATGTAGGCGTAATAAACGGTGCGCGATACCATGAAAAGTGCCTACCCATAAACCTTGCGTGGAATTATGATGCAAAGCATCAATACGAGAACGCATTTCATTAGCCGCCTTATTGGTAAAAGTCACGGCCAAGATATTATGAGGGCGAGCTTGTTGAGTTTCTAATAACCAAGCAATGCGGTGAATCAAACAGCGGGTTTTGCCACTACCGGCCCCGGCTAAAACTAAAATATGTTCCAGCGGCGCCGTCACCGCTTCAAGTTGCGCTTTATTAAGCGTATCCAGTAAATGAGAAACAGACATGATTAGATTATAGAGGATAAATTGTGAACGATTAACGATTATAAATTAGCCCATGCTGATATCTATAAAATTTGAAAATCTTGGCCATTTTTCTTTTCAACACAGAGTAGCACAGAGTACCACAGAGTACCACAGAGTATAACTATAAGATTTTAATACGTTTTTATATAAAATACCGTATAAATGTGTGTGTTGTCGGCCATCGAATTTGAAAGCTGATAGGTGGGTGGTAAGGGGTAGTGAGGGAATGTGGGGTAGTGAGGGAATGTGGGTGATATGATAGAACGCTGATTCTGCTTATGATGGCCTGATTGACACTGATTTTTAATAAATAAAAAGGAGTCCAATCAGCATTCTATATTGATTTAAACTTGAAGGGAAAGGCAGATTTGAGAGGGTGATGGTAAGGAATTATAAAGGATTTTGGGGAGGCGCAACCTTTGTTCTCGCCCTTTAACAATAACGGAAACGAAGTCACTACGCAAAGTGACGTTCAAAGTGCCATTATTTCTGGTATCCCCAAAATCCGTTTCAATCTGAAAATGGTAAGCTATTGAGATTAATTGTGAACTCAACAGCTTGTTTTAATTATTGAGATTAATTGTGAACTCAACAGCTTGTTTTAATTCACAATTCGCGGTTAACAATTAACCGACAATTTGGAATGACCGCCTAACGTTCACCTGCCATAATTCCGCGGCACAACATTGCGGTCAGCTTCCGCGCCTTGTTAGACGACTTCACAAGAATACTTGGCATCCAATTTAAGCAGGTAAGGAGCCACAAAGCCTTCATACTCTTCCTTCTTTTCGTCGGGTAAATCTTTCCATCCTGTAATCTTACCACGACATTTCTTAGAGCCACACATGCACGTCTTCGGGAAATAATCGATTATATAGTTTCTCATCGCATAATCGAAAGTGATTTCTTCATTAACACGGATGCCCTTTATTGCAACAAAATCATGCGCCCCAGTTTCATTCACTTTAATACCACAATTGGGGCTACAGGAATGATTAAGCTTAATTATTAATCCAGCGTGAAGTACATACTTATTTTCGCCTATCTGTGAAGCATGAGAGTGATTCCCATTCAGTGCTTCTTTAATAACGCCAACCATGACGATATCACCACCCTTAAATGATTGTGTGGCGAAAATACCTTCTCCCTTTCCAGAAGTGTTCCTTAATTCAAAGCCATCTTTCATATATGAGACTCATTAAAACTTAACATTCACCCGCTCACAAATCAATGGGTCATATTCAATTGATTTTGCTATTTTTTCTATTTCATTAATTTGCGATCACCACCTTTAGCTTTTGGTGAGAGTCGTTAGCCTCTCTTCGATTTTTTCGTTAAATTTCCTTAAATTTCTCATGATCTAAAACCCAGCCTGGTGGATTATCGAATATCGTTTCGCTGCTCAAATTTTTAGTCAAAAAACGTGAACCTCGAAAAGCGTTTTTCCATCAATGTGTGATTGAAATAAAGGCAAGCTAATTGCTGATGTATTACGCTGTAAAGTTAGTTTTTCCGCAATTTGCTCTATCAGGTAAACAGATTTTGATAAACCATTGGGAGAGTGGCAACCTAGATTTGATCTCAACAGAGTGTTAGTGCGAGAAAGCGGAATTTCCCATACCATCAGAAAACACGGGGCAACCCTGGGGCAACCATTTCTGAACTCCTGAACTCCTGAACACCTGCTGATATCAAATGGAGGTCACACTCCATTTTACAAAGGCCGGTATTATAACCTGTTAGTTGATTAATAATCAATAAAAAAATAAGTTTCCAGAATAGCATGAAATCATTTTGGCACTCTATTTTGGTTTAAGTTATTAATTTTAGTAGCTTAATACTGTACCGCATCACAATTTTCGGATTGGGTAATCGTGTTGTGAGTGTTGTGAGCTTGCAGTAGAGTCACTCGAAAATCACACAAGCATAGACGATAAGGCTATTACCCATTACTTATTACCAATAGCGCATAAGACAATGCTGATGTCTAACCCTACGGATTCTCCCTACAATATTGTGCCTTGCGTCGTTAGCGCCCCTTGCGCCTCTTGCGTTAAAAAAAATATTGTAGTTCTCCATTTTTAAGCTACATCATTTTTTGGAGGGAATAGATTGCATTATTGGCTGCGGTTAAGACTCTGTTCAAAATAGCCTTTTTCTCTTCCTCTTCTAATTCAGATTCCAGATCGTAGTAGGAATCTGTACTCGGAATATACATTTCCGGTAATTTTGTTGGACGTAACAAATAGACATTTTGATATTCAAGCGCCTTATCAATATCTAAACAATACACAAAGCCTTCAACTGGATTAAGTGTTAAATCATGCAAAGAAATCTGTTCCATTAAATAACGCCTGAGCTGTTCATAACTCACTCTAAAAACTAACCAACGATTATAACGATCATCAACATCACACCAGCAATAAAAATAATTTTCACCAAAGTTATTTTCAAACAGTGACAATAACGGGCCATCAAAAGAGATTAAGTCAGCGATATGTTGCAACTTCAGTGTAAATTTATCCAACTTAAAACCTTTAAGTGTTTCCATGATTTTTATCCTCCACAATAGCACAACAGGAAAATTGACTTTTTAAATAAACCTCTTCAAATTCATGTAAATTGAAATGCCCATGCTTATCGACTTTAGAAATCACACGTTTCCATGATTTTTTTCCTCCACAATAGCACAACAGGAAAATTGACTTTTTAAATCAACCTCTTCAAATTCATGTAAATTGAAATGCCCATGCTTATCGACTTTAGAAATCACACCCTCATTTTCACGTATCACTCCTTGAGCAATATGTGTTCCTAATATCTTATGAATATTTTTCAAACCTCTTTTATATTTGAGTTCAAAATATCGTTTTTGGGCTTTTTCTAAAGTATCAAAAAATGATAAAGCATATCCGGCACATTTATCAGCGTCTTTTTTAAGCGTATTGATGCGTGGGGGATTGATCAACAGAACCGGTATAAAATTATTTTGGTGATTCAAATCTTCAAAAACAAATCTGAAAGCGGTTATTTCTTGGGATTGAGAGTCTTCAGGCGGACAATTAGGTATAAGATTGATAAAGGCCTTATATTTGAAATGCATATATAATTTACTCCAGACCTATTAACATTAGTTAAAAAAAACGCAAAAGACGCGATTTATCAGGAGAAGGCCTTGCGTCGTTTGCGTTTTATTCCACTAGACAAGTACAACGGATCAGGGGATTCAGCGGATTGGTGAGAGGGCGTATTTTCAGTCAGCGGGTATTTGTAGAGAGGTGAGGCCTCGCGTCTCATCGTTCAAAACACGAAAGAATCAATCCGTTAAATCCCCTGATCCGTTGTACTAAATGACTTTGCAATACCAGCAGTCAACCAATCTAGTACATCTAATTACTAAAATAAGGGACTTCACAAAAAATAATCATCCCAATCAGTTTGAATCAGGATTTTCAAGATTTAAGGATTTTCAGGATTAATCTCTTGTATATCAACCCATTTTATTCCGTTAATTCGCGTCAATTCTTATTCAAACACCATCGTTTTTGGGAC
>JAYQWI020001131.1:0-5584 GCA_035871815.2 Candidatus Parabeggiatoa communis | reverse complement strand
GTCGGTGAAGGCGTTTTTGGAAAAATATTATTAATTTAACGAATTGGGGTGCTGCCCTTTAAACGTCAGATAATAATCTATTATTATGATTCTGGTCGTCATTTAAAAAAAATGACGATTGACTCATTACGACTGATTCCTTTTGTGCTTCCCCCAAATTCGTTATAAGCATTACCTCCGATGCCACTTTATGATGCCAACAATGCCCTACTGACTGACAATGGCGCTGCCTTTGAATACCTGAACCACAACTTGGTGAAAAAAACCAAAGGCTCACAAGTCACAGATTATGGGTATAATATTGAAAATCGCCTATCCCAGGTAAAAGAAGACGACACGCCACTCGCCAATTATGGTTACGATCCCTTCGGCCGCCGTTTATGGAAAGAAGTTGTACTTCATGCAATCGGGAAACGCTATATTATTTATTTAAATCACTTAAATATAAGATGTTCAAGTTAAAGAATCACCATTTTTTAATACTCAATAATACTCGATTTCTATTTTTTTCTAAAGACGGTTTATTGTATGGAAATATGCTAACTGATAATTTTTATATAAAAATAACAGATTTCAAATTATACCCTTTCCATAAAAATAATATTATAAATCAATGAATTAATAAAAAAATAGAAGTTTGAGTTAAGATTGAGTTAAGATTTTAATTGTGGAGAAACTATGAGCAAAATATGTGGTTTTGCAGTTGTTAGGCTTGCAAAGCGAAATTTTAGGGGGGTAGACTACTATTCTGAACTAGAAGCTCCTCAAGTAGATGGAATTTATTATCATGGTGTTGAAAGACTAGACTGGTTTGATCTTGACTCAGAAACTTTACCTGCTAATTACAGTGTTTTGTATGAGCAATTGGATAATACCAGTATAGTTTCATTAACGAAAAATTTTGAAATTGCACAGAAATTACTTGATTTTTCAAATAGAACAGATCGATTAAATGAAATAATTGCAATTTATTCTAAAGCTCTCAAAGCCAGTTATGGTAGTTTCACAACCGCTCTGAAAATAGATTGGATAGGAGAAGATGTCGCAAATTATATTGGTTCTATGCTTAGAGAAGGCATTTTTACCAAGCCACATTTATTTTCCGAATTTAAAACACATCTAAATCAATATGGTTTATTTGAGATAAATAGTCAGATAACCGATTTATATGTGAAGTATTACAAGAAACTGAGTACACAAGGTGAAATATTGGAAAACTTTTCAGATCGTAGGCTTGATAAAATTTGGATTGGGAAACCTAAAATGTGATTTTAGACTGCCCGCGTAGGATGCGATATTGAAGGAAGAGTATCAATCAAAAAAAGCCCGTTAAGCTAGGGCAAACACGCTGGTTCTCCCCTACAATCAACGCGGGTTGTAGGGACATACCTGCGTGTTTGCCCGATATGGCATTGATGTGCCACTTGGGGTAGTGCTTGAAATAATACGAATATTCACCAACCGACAGCCTCACCAAGAAGATCACCGAGCATGGCGAATACACTTACGAGTACGATAAGCTGTACCGCCTACTCAAAGCCACTAACCCAGTGCTTGATGACGAGCATTACACTTACGATCCGCTTGGTAATCGTTTAACCGCAAGCCAAGTTACCGAAGAAGCCACTTATGATGCCAACAATGCCTTACTAACTGACAACGGCGCAGCCTTTGAATACCTGAACCACAAGTTGGTGAAAAAAACCAAAGGCTCACAAGTCACAGATTATGGGTATAATATTGAAAATCGCCTAGCCCAGGTTAAAGAAGACGACACTCCTCTAGCCAATTATGGTTACGATCCCTTCGGCCGCCGTTTATGTAAAGAAGTAGAAGGTGTCAAAACCTACTTCCTGTACAGCGACGAAGGCTTAGTCGGCGAATACGACGAAAACGGATTAGAAATAAAGGGTTACGGTTATTTACCCGACAGCTTCTGGACCAGCGATCCCTTATTCCAAACCCAAAACGGCAGCTATTACTGGTACCAAAACGACCAACTCGGCACCCCCCAAAAGCTGACAGACAATCAGGGCAACATCGTCTGGGAAGCCCACTACAAAGCCTTCGGCGAAGCCAAAATCGAAACCGATTTGATAGACAACCCCCTACGTTTTCCAGGCCAATACTTCGATGCCGAAACCGAGTTACACTACCACTACCAGAGAGATTACGATCCCAGCACCGGCCGCTACCTGCAATTCGATCCAATCGGTTTAGAAGGCGGTTTAAATGGCTACCTCTACGCCCACAGTGATCCCGTTAATCTATACGATCCAACAGGCGAAATCGCCCCCCTAATCGGCATAGCCGCCACACAATACGCCCGTTGTGTCGCCGCCTGCGCCGCCACCAACGTGATAGCCAATGCAATAGGTGGTGCAGCCTGCGGATTCGTCGAAAATAACTGCTGGAGTTCCTGCCTCAATCCTCTAAACTGGGGCGGCCGCCGACCCAAACTAGGCAAACCCAGAAAAGCATCGCCTCCAGAAAGTTGTCCAATAGGAAACAGCTTCCCTGCTGGCACCTTGGTTCACACAGAAGAAGGCCTCAAACCGATTGAAAAAATCAAAATCGGTGAAAAAGTCCTGTCAATGGATGAAAACACAGGAAAAACCAGCTATCAACTCGTGACTGATTTGATTCAAGGTGAACGGCAATATCGCCTAATTGAGATAACGCTAGATTCTGGAAAGTCCATTGAAGCAACAGCAGATCATCCTTTCTATATCAAGGGCAAGGGTTGGAATTCTGCCAGTAGCTTGAAAGTTGGGCAAGTTTTGGAATTGCACAATGGTACAACCGTTGTTGTTAAGGAAGTTGATACTAGCGTCCGCCGCGATTTGGTGTATAATCTCACCGTCGCCAATACCCATAATTACTTTGTTGGTGAGGATGGGGTGTTGGTGCATAATGCGGATAGAATTGGCCCTGATTTAGACGCAAAGTTGGATAGACTTGCTGGTCCAAAAGACGCTAAAAAATTTCGTAGCGCTGTAAAAAAAGGCATAGTAGGACCTCATGGAAAAAGCGGGATAAAGAAGCTTAACCCCCCGGAGGGAGCTTATACTCATGAAATTAAAATTGGAAACAGTGCCAATAGAGTATTGGGATATCCTGACGAAGAGGGACTTTTATTCTGTAAATATAAGCGTGGAGGATTTCATTGAATGAACACGGGTGATATATTGCAGTGTCTTGATTCTATATTACCTGATCGTAAAATTATCCGAGATATTGCACAACAACTTGATGACATTGCACAATTCGACGAATACACGAGAGGTCAAGTTGAAATAGAAGTTGAGGATGAAATGAGAATAATTGTTCCTCGTGAAGCGTCGGTTGACATAGTCACTAAGGCTTTCTATAGAGAATATTTCGATATAAACTATGGCACGAGTTATAGAGTTTTAGCCGCGTTAGGAGGCATTAAGAAAATTCAAGTCGGTATTGTATATCCAGTGTATAGTTTTATAGCACTATACTACGATTCTGAATTAAATCTGACTACGGTTGATTTTCACAGAAATATGATATAATTTTAATAAATATACTGTTCACCATCACAATTTGCGCTTTTGCATAGTCTAAAATTTGTCGTTAATCTCCATTTTTAATGGAGAAAAACGCCATTATTAAAAAAGCGCAATTTATGACGGTGTTAAGTATAGAGTAGTAAAATTGGTTCCCTGAATGAATGGGGCCAATTTATTTTGACTTACAGCTCACGTTCGACAATCAAGTAAAATATTAATAAAATCAATATGTGTTATAAAACATATAAAAATCAATAAGTTATATATGTTGTGTAGAAAACTCTGTTTTTGTAAATGATTGAATTTATTAAATTTAATAGAATTGACTCGCATATAGTCATTGATTTGATTATGGCTGTCGAACATGAGTGATAGATAGATTCCTAAATGATTAAGGTGCGGCTATTTTTGGTTGAATTAAAGTTCATAGTATCCCAATGAGTAGTGGTGCAAGTTTTAACTGGTGTTGACAAATTGTTACTACTTATGGGGTAAGATTAAAAAATTTACAAAACTCAACCTAGCCGCACCCAAATGATATTTATACAAAAAACCGTGTTTATTTTTACTCACGTTGTTCATTTTTTAATTAACTAATTGATTTTAACTAATTGATTTTTTAACTAATTAATTGATTTAAAATAACTCATTTTTATTTTAACCCAAAAATCGTTGGATTTGACAAAACTTTTTTTATCGTCAATCATTGATTTTAGGTGGTCATATTTTATTAATTTGGGTCCTTTGGTTAACTCAAATGGACTGTTTTTCAAGCGATTTTTGTCAAGAAATAGACTTTCTTGGAAAATTTTAGTTTTTAACCTTTGAATATATGTAACTACTCAGCCCATAAAAAATTATAGTTTTCAAATGGTTATAAATCGGCATATTTTATACCTAAATCATTTCATAAATTTTTATTATAAATCAAATCAATATGAGACATTTTAAGTACATTTATTGCGGGTATTATCTCTTTATTGATATATACATTAGTTTTCAAAGGATTATATCCTTTTTAAGGGGCTGAGTAGTTACGAATAGATTACTACAAATTTTGAACCCTAAAACGTGAGTTATTAAGCAAATCCATGTCTCCATTTTTACGCTTAACAGTATTAATGTGATAGCTCATGAGTCTTAAATATATTAAGTGGATAGATGGTATTTTCTCAATTGATAGAAATTTCACGAATGAATACCAGTCATGTATTGCAACGTCTTGATTCCAGATTACCCAACCCTAAAATTGTCCAAGATATTGCACAACAACTTGATAAAATAGCACTTAGAAAGGCAAAAAAAACAAGAGATAGAGATGAAGTTGAAATAGAGGTAGAAGATCAAGCGATAATAATTGTTCCTCGTCAAACGCCGGTTGAGATAATAACTAAAGCTTTATATAAAGAATATTTTGATATAAGCTTTGGCACGGGCTACAGAGTTTTAGCGGCTTTAGGGGGCATTAAGGAAATTAAATGCGGTATTATAGAACCAGTGTATAGTTTTATAACACTGCATTACGATTCTGAATTAAATATTATTACAGTTGATTTCCATATAAATATGATATTCCCCCGAGGATGAGAACTAAAAATTAAAAGATTAAATAATTAGGGTTGTGATTAAAAGCAAGCGTCGCATGGATATTAATGAATTGTGTGTGGAATCGTAGGGTGGGTTTCGCTATAGCTAACGTAGGATGGGTCGTGTAGAATGGGTTTCGCGATAGCGAAACCTACCATTATCCACTTTTTTACCTCTTCCTGCTTGCTATTTAAAACGGTTTGGCTTAAATTAAAGATGGTGATAGCAATACATTGCCCCAGTATGCCTATGATCCTTTTGGCCGCCGTTTATGGAAAGAAGTCGAAGGTGTCAAAACCTACTTCCTGTACAGCGATGAAGGCCTAGTAGGCGAATACGACGAAAATGGCGTAGAAATAAAGGGTTACGGGTATTTACCCGACAGCTTCTGGACAAGCGATCCCTTATTCCAAACCCAAAATGGCAGCTATTACTGGTACCAAAACGACCAACTCGGC
>JAYQWI020001130.1:0-9453 GCA_035871815.2 Candidatus Parabeggiatoa communis | reverse complement strand
ATATAAAATGGCCTTGATTTTTAGAAGGTATTTTACGCATACCATGCGTTTAGCATTAGAAGGCAATATCGAGCAAAAAGTCGATTATCAAATCCATTGTGGCCCCGCAATGGGCGCATTTAATCAATGGGTTAAAGGCACAGCCCTAGAAAATTGGCGAAATCGACATGTTGATGAAATCGCCGAAAAGCTGATGCAAGAAACCGCAGCATTATTAAATCAGCGTTTTCATGAATTGACTCAATAAACAAGAATGACAAGGATTGTTTATGAAAGGATATAACAACATGATTTTATTATAATTTGTTTAAAATGTGAACAGTTTTTATAACTCATCTTTTTATGATGGTTTTTTATCCTTTATTATTAAACAATCCTTGTCGTTATACAATCAGTATTGTAGGGCTTGAATATCAAAGCGTTGAATCAATTGCCTACCAATTCTTCCACCCAACGGGCATTCCGTTCCCTTTCCAATATTTCACAACGGGCCCGCATCAATACGACAGTTGCATAAAATAATTTAAACGCCAGCGCCATGAGCAACAAAGGAATGAGCATAGAAAGATGAATCGTAGGCGCCTCAAATTTCGTGATCATTTGAGTCACCGTTGAACCTTGATGCAGCGTGTTCCACCATTCCACCGAATAATGAATGATGGGAATATTCACAACGCCCACTAATGTTAACACGCCACTGGCACGCGCCGCAGTGCGTTTATCTTCAATAGCCGAATTGAGCGCAATCACGCCTAAATATAAAAACAGCAAAATGAGTTCAGCAGTCAAACGCGCATCCCATACCCACCAAGTGCCCCACATCGGTTTTCCCCATAACGAACCTGTGGCTAAAGCTAAAAAAGTAAATGACGCGCCAATGGGGGCAGAACTCGCCGCTATCATTTCAGCCAGTTTGATACGCCAAACCAATCCAATGCCCGCCGCTGTTGCCATAACCATATAGACAAACATAGACATCCACGCCGCCGGCACATGTACATACATGATCCGAACACTGTCTTTTTGTTGATAATCAGGCGGCGAAAAAAACAGACTGTAATACAATCCAACTAACATCAAAGCCAGACAAGTCCAACCAAACCAGGGGATTAAACGCCCAGAGAGGGTGTAAAAATATTTAGGAGAGGACAGTTTTTGAAAAAAGGCCCACATAATCAGTTACCCCTTATCAGTTATCAGTTATCAATTACCACTCATAAAAAAGCTCACGCAGAGCCGCAGAGGCGCAGAGGATAAAAGAGAGGTTTCTACCGCTGGCTTGTCTACCCGCTGGCTTAATCAACTCTGATTCTCTGCGTCTCTGCGGCTCTGCGTGAGCCTAAATAACAGCACACTTATTTTTGCATGTCCTTATAATACTCAATGACTTGTTCCCACTGTTCGTCAGACAAGACTTCACGCATCTTGTCGCGACAATTCGTCTTGAGTTCTGCCAATTCTTTCCGCTTCTCTAGCAATCCATCAAGTTTGGCCATCATATCTGCTTTAGATGCCCCCTCAAGAGCGACTTGATGAAGTTCTTTTTCCCCCTGAGTAATCGCCTTAACCAGTTGTTTAGAGATGGGTTTGTGTACTTTTCCCCAGGCTTTTAAAGTCGCTTGCTGATCTTCGGATAAATCCAACATCTCTCCATGGTTAGCCATGACAAGCATAAAATTGGGTAGCGGATGAGCGTGTTTCACAGCAGCCATATCCATAGCTTGTGCGGATCCATTGGCGAGCATTAAAACTAATACACCACAAGACAATAATGTCTTTTTCATAGCGATTTTCCTTTGAATGTGGATTAAAAAAGTGACAACGAGGGTATTTTACTACAGTAACCAACAAATTTAGCAAAAGGGCGAACACGCCCTTGTCGTTCAGTTTTCATGAAATTATTTTTATGAAAATTTATAGGTAAGGTGGGTTTAGCTTCGCTGGCCTTTGGCTCACTAGGTTCTACCCACCCTACATAACCAAAATTAAATTAACTTAAACTAATCCGCAAAGCGGAGGCCGTTGCAAAAGGGGCCAATGTCAATGATAAAGTCAATAATGCGGCCAAAAAATACAGTTGCCCGGCTACCCCAAAACCTCTAGCGGCCTCATTAACCGCACCGGCTGCAAAAATTAACACTGGAATATATAGGGGCAATACCAATAAAGAGAGTAACACACCACCGCGTCGCAACCCTACTGTTAACGCTACCCCTATCGCACCCACTAAACTGAGAATCGGTGTCCCCAAAGCTAAAGTGCCTATCAAGGTGATCATCGCTTGATCTGGTAAAAACAGTAATACCCCTAACAATGGCGCTAACAAAATGAGCGGCAAACCGGTGATTAACCAATGCGCTAAAACTTTTGCCAACACCAATAAGGGTAAAAAATGAGGCGATAAGGCCATTTGTTCTAATGTGCCATCCTCAAAATCGGAACGAAATAAGCTATCAAGTGATAACATCGCGGCCAATAATGCGGCAACCCAAATGACACCGGGCGCAATGCCTTCTAAATGTTTTGATTCAGGTGAAATCCCTAGCGGAAACAAGCTCACCACAATCACAAAAAATAACAATGGGTTAGCTAATTCCGAACGATGACGATAAGCCAAAGTCAGATCGCGTTTTAATAATAAATAAAAAGTAGAGAAATCAGAGGCCATAATATTCGTGTTGTTTTTAACGTGTCCCAAAAAACGCGCTATAGTACCTTGAGTAGCGAATTTAGGAAAGTATTTAGGAATATCCAAAAAATAAATGTGTTTTGTAGGGGGCCGCTAACGGGTTTTTATTGCCAGCCCCATTTTCATCTGTCTTCAATCACCCATCAAGATAAATCCGCCCCAAGCAGACGGTGGATATTTTTTATCTTTGAGTGTTTTTCGTGCCATTTGCATAGCGGTATGCGGAGACTTTCCCTTATTATTTCTATAATAAAGATAAGTCGTTGAAAAACGAGCCGCGACGTCATCTGTGACGGGCCATAATGTAATCAAAAGACGTTTGGCACCCGCCGTCACAAAACCCACTGCTAAACTCGAAAACGCTTCCCCTGGCAACAATCGTTCAGATGCGCCCGCTGTATCACAGGCCGTCACTAACACCGTATCCGCATGGATAGACAATTTAGCCGCAATTTCAGGGCCCGTTAATAGGCCATCCTCTGTACCCTCTCTTCCATAACTGAGTCCTAAAAACCCCTTTTGATTATAGGTGTGCGTCATAAAATGAATATATTTCGCTTGTACCATCCTGAGATGATTTTGGTAAATCTCTCTTTCCTCTGCCTCTTTGATCACAATCGCCTTCGGGCCCATTTTGATCCGCGGATCCTTCGATATAGCAGATAACACCTTATTAGTATTAAGCTTATTAAGCCCCAAATGAGTATGGTTATCTCGACCAAAACCCATATAAGGTATCGTAAACGTTGTCAGTGTTGGTGACGTTCGCAGTTCATAAAGCATGGAAGCTGAAGGGATATAACTCACCTTGTACATCTCACCCAATCGTCGGCCGTTTTTTAGTGGAATCAATTCAAAAGGTAAACCCGCCAATTTTTCATCCACTGATAGAATTAATTTAGAGCCAACTGGCGGTAATTTACCAATGGGATCAAACAGTTGTTGCCTGAACCATTTCAGTTCAGAATCCAGTTGACTCAGAGACAAACCCCGTTTTATTTTATGGCGCAAACGCTTTATTTTATCGACTAACACGCCCGTAGAACATGCCTTTCGCTTGCCAACCCGTTTAAATTGAACCCCTTTTTTTCTATCGACTCGCCAAACGAGCGGCTGTCTGCATTCCATAGACATAATAAAGGAAATAAAGGTTTCGTTCGCCTTCAGTTTTTTTCTAAATTTTTTGAGACTGACGATTGAAGGGGTTTCCGGTCGTTTTAAATCGGGAAACACTTTATAAAGGGAAAAGTCTAGCACATCAATCTGTTTTGTTAACGCTTTGATCTTTTGAGGTGTTGACTTACCCATTCCCCTATCTGTGGATAAGAGTTCAAGGAGCGCACGCTCTGTTTTTAATTTAGAACGTTCCTCATATAACTCAGAAACCTTCGCTGAAGCATTCCCTAATAAAGAAGCAATATGCGCTTCTCTGAATGAAGCAGATTTCACTTTTTGCATCATTTCCCAAGCCGCATCTAAGCACGTTTTTTTACCCTTGCGGCAAAGATATCTGTGGCGTGTGCGCCGCGTGTTTTCCATAAAACGGACAAAACGGTGTCCAAAGAACCAGAACAACGCCTTTTTCATAAATAACTCGGGTTCAGCATGATAAATAGAATCTTCTAAAACACCATGATAAGAACGTGACGCAAGTGGAAAAAGGTGATCAAATTGATCAATATACTGTTTCGCCTTGGCAAAATTATTATGACTCCAGTAACACATCGCAATTTGGGCGAAACTTTGTGCAGCCTGCTGTAGATCACCACTTATCACATCAATTAGAAATATCAATCTGTAAATTTGAGTCGCAAAAGGGCCTCGTGTTTTGTTATAACAGAAAGATTTAGCCAAGCCAGAGCCACACGTTTTTGAGATATTAAGAGCCTCCCATTTCACAAGTTGTCGCGCCCTGGGTGACAATTCATATAGCTTATACTCTAGCCGGCTAAGACATTTCACCCCCTTCTTAACCGGCAAAGCATTACAGTATTTTAGTTTAACGATAATAGGTTGTGCTTCCCGTATATCTGCCTCAGTTACCCTAAAAGTCATCTCACTAAAACGCTCACGTCTAGGCCGCTTTTCCTCTTTGTCTACAAACTTTGTTGTATCGTGAGTTGATTCCCAACTCACCTTCGTTGCAAGTTCCGCTTTTTCAAACGGAGCAGAATTTTGTACCGTCAGTTTCTGAGGCGATATGATTGGCGATAGCCTATCAGAGGATTGCGTTAAACTGCACGCGCCCACAGTAACGATGCTCCCCAGTAAAAGCAGTAATTTAATCATCAGTTGTCGCATCTTATTCTGGCTCATTAGAAATAATATTGACACATAAATAATTCGGATTGGGCGGATAGCGACGTAAGCCTTCATACTGCTTTGATAAAGCATCAAAATCTCCCCGTTTCAAATTCGCTTTTAAACGCCAACCGGCCTGAATGGATTCGTTATTGATGACAGTCAAACTTATTTCAGTCACCCCCAGTTTATTAAGTTCTTTTTTTAAATCAGTCGCTACAGTTTCCGCTTGTGAATTGATTATTTTCCCCAAACAAGGGCCACCTTTTTTTATAGCCGATGTATTGGTGTCAGAAGGCCCTTCAAACAATTCCTGTTCTAGGTGATAAAGTAACGGTAATCCAGCCAATACGCCGCCTATAAAAAAAAGCGTGAAAGCAAAAGCATAGGCAGGATTACGATACCACGGTATCGTAGGCACTTGATGATTATCGCATTTTTCATCTGCGTGAAAGACATTTGTAGGGGTAAGTCCTTGTGGTTGCCCTTTTTTGTCTTTAACCCAATTTTTAACCCAGTCGAAAAATGCCATATATCCCGGTTTGGATTGACTCGTTTCAGTTTCAGGTTCCAGCAACCCTTCAGCTTCTAAACGCGCTAACACATTTTTAAAAATATGAGGATGAGGTAAGGCCTCTTTTGATTTATCCAAATGTGATAGCAAAGCGGCCCTTAAAATATGTGTTTCTCGCACCGTTTTAGGATCAGCCTCTGGCACAAATTCACCCGCCAGCAAATCGCTCCAAGTTTCCACCTCTTTATCAGACTTCACAAAACGGGCCTCTAATGACAGGCCGTTATTCGGCAAATTGATTTCTTGCCAACACTGTTTGATCGGCGGATAAGCTATCAACCTGTTTTTACATTCAACAAGATAACGCTGAATATCGTCATAAGCTATCCCTATTTTAACCGCTATATTGTGTAAAGACTGATTTTGTGTTCTCAAAGCAATGGCTTCTAAACACTTCAGAAGTGGGCCGTTAGCATCATCACCTTGCAACTGTGCAAAAGCACGTTCTAAGCTGATTTGAAGCTCAAAATCATTTTCAGCCCACTCACTTTCATATTGAACAGCTTGATTAGACATCATAAGCATCTCTTTTTTAATTATAGAAATTGGAGTGCAAAATTGATTTTGCATCAGCCAATATCGCAAACTAAAGTTGGAACGTAAAGCTCGTAAAATTTTACAATACGTTTACATATAGACGTATTTTGTCGGCTCACGGTAAGGGCAGTTTAAAACTTTTTTAATCATGAATGATAAGTAACAAAGCCTTACCCCAGATATTTTAGCCATTTTTGACAATGCTTTGGAATCGCAGCATCTTGCATCAACTTTTTCTGACACTCAGAAAGAACCGCTTTTGTCTCTCTGATTTTTTTCCCGCTTTGATCAGCTATATCCTTTATAGACAATCCCTGTAATCTGAGAATCTGGACTTGTAAACAAGGTAACATCTCATTGTTAGCATCCTCACGTTCTAAATCAGCTTTAACCTCTTCTAAACAGATTTTAAGGAATATGCCACCACATTCTTGGAGAGGTGGGTATTGCACCAGTTTTTTAGCACATTGAGACAAATAAGTCTTTGTCGCATCATAGTTTCTGCCAATTTTTTTAGCTATCTCCTGTATAGACAACTCTTCCATCTGCCATAACAGTGCTTGTAAACAGTTAAAAAGCGGGGTATTACCTTCAGTGTTCAGTTGTGTTTTAACACGATTTAAGCACCTTTGATAATCAAAATCAGTGTAAACCTTTTCATCATCAATCAGCAGAGACTCTTGTACATCCTTGAATGTGACAACATTCAGATCATCATTTGGACTGAGATGAACAGTACGTGGATTTTGCGTTTTAAGTTCTGCTTGTCGAGATAAACGACTGGCTTCCACATCATTCTCATCATTCTCATCATTCTCAGCAGGATACTCCTCTTTAGCCCTTTTTCGCCAATACTCACTGGTAACACTCTCTGCTATTTTACGAAACCAAGTTAAAACACTACAATTGTGTTTAAAAGAACGGTTTTGAAAAAATTTAAAAAAAACGTCTTGCACAACATCATTCACCGATTCAGTTGGTACATGACACTTGTACTTCAGCTCTTTTTGCCAACGCCCAAGCGGTTTATCACGCCATTCCAAATGTTCAAGAGGGAGATGATCAGTTGCAATGCGATCCACCATCTTATCTAGCCAACGTTTTAGCCCACTCATTTTCTTAAACTTTAGAATGCTCTTGTAAAGTTCAAAAAAAACCTGTTCAACCACCTCATCAGCGACTTCTTGAGATAAATTATATTTTTCAACATGATGTCGCAAACTGATGACATAATGCTGATGCAGAATCTCGTAACCCGCTCGCCCCCCCTCGCGTATATTTTCTAAAGCCAATTCATCTATAGCATAGTCAGTCATGCGATAGAGCCAAGTTGACAGTTCAGTCTCTTGATTAAAGCGAGACAGGCTTTGTTCCAATTGACTCAACACCTTTTTGACGACTTTTTCGGCTACGGTTTCAGGCAAATAGCCCGCATAATCGTGTAAACGTCTTTCATAACGTTCACATAAGGCAAGATAACCTTTATGCCCACCGTTGCGTATATCTTCTAAAGCCGCTTTATCATCCATTAGCTCTGATTCTCTTTATAAATATACTTAGCATCGTCATAATTTGCGCTTTTCGATTTTTTAAGCCAACAGCTAAAGCAGTTGTCTTACAGCTCAAGTCACCTAAAGGTGACTAAGGAACGTGCATAAAATAACTTCGACAACTTTTTATCAAGATAGTGATAATAAGGGAATAGCCAATTTTGAATGAGGATTTTATTTCGTGCGCGTTCCTAACCACCAAATACTCAAATTATAACGGTGGACAGTATAGAAATGGAACGACACAAATGTACTGCGTTTAAAGAGTCTGACTTAAACGAAAATTTCCCATTTTTTTAGGTGTTTGAATTTTTGGAGTCCGTTTAGACTGTTGCAGATCGGCCTTAGTCTCGTTAAATAGACGATCAAGATTTTGACGAGGAGTACGCTTTAATCGTTTTAGAAAAGTCGTGGTAAAAACCCCCCCCTCAATATCTTCCCAAGCATGTTGATTTTCTTGTGCAGCCGCAAAAATAACCCCTTTCAAATGTGCAAAATCAACGACACGACGCTTTTTTTGAGTTGACTCGGCATCAAACAACCAAGTATTGAGAATCCCTAAAGCCCCTTTTATCAAAAATTTCGTTTGCGGCTTTGATCTCGCCTCATGCTGAGGGCCCATATACATGCCACCAGAAAAACAAGTATCCAAAAACGTCACAATACGCTTGGTTGGTAACGCATTAACGATCTTAACGAAATCATCATCTACCACCACTTCCTTTTTAGCAGGCCATTCGATATCTTTCACATCAACAGTCACCAGAACATCGTCATATTTATCAGCTTCATCTCCATTATCATCATCAATAAAGGAACCATGCCCTGAAAAGAAAATAATCACCAAATCATCTGGTTTTACCCAGCGTTTTAAATCTCTCAAAGCTTGTTCAAATTCGGCGCGATAGACATTTTCAAGAAGACAAACTTGATTATCAGGCACTTGAAAACGATTTTGCATAGCCTGTTTAAATTGTCTCGCATCTTGATTAGCCTTTTTGAGTTTTCCGGTTTCAGCCCCTGCCGCGAAAATAAAGGTTTTTGGCGATTTTTTGTCATTGATGTGTGCCGATATCCGCCTCCAACAAGCGCGTCGTGTAGACGCTCTTTGAGCGGCATGAACACCTGAACGATTAATTTTAGCTTTAGAAACAGGGGCTTGACTATGTTGAACGGGAACAGGCGTGGTTTCAACAATAACTGGAACGTTCTGACAGGCCGTCTGTATGATCATCAAGATGAGTATAAAAGAATAGTTAATGAATTGTTTAAACATCATATCTTGATTTAGCAATGTGAAAATGAATTTGTCAATTTGCCCTAACATTTTATTAGGGATTGTCGTCATCGATGCCATTTTTATTACAAATTTTTTTGCCTCGACGCAAATAGCCAAACCGCAGCAAAACCCATTTTTTTTCAATTAAGCCTTACATGATCTTCTATAGCACGTCTATTTACAGTAAATGCTCATGTTAAATGAGCTCATCATTAAGCATCATCATTTAAGTGGGTTATCCGTCTTATCGTTAAATAGCTGATAAAAATATAAAGCTAATATCTAAAAGCCGTTAGTGTACCACTTAAAATAGATAATCAACTTCAAGGCGAAAATCAATGGTAAAACACATACATTATAAAAGTGTTTTTTGCACTTTATTTATTTTATGCTGGCTGTTTTCTGCTACTGTCATGGCTAATGAGGCGGCTTCCCAAGAGAAAAAAGATTTAGCGACAACATTAAAAGAACTCATTTCACCTGGCAGTGGCTAGTTGTATTGCAAAAGGGCGAACACGCAAGG
>JAYQWI020001129.1:0-14226 GCA_035871815.2 Candidatus Parabeggiatoa communis | reverse complement strand
TAATGAACAACCTTATTCGTTTATCCCCGTAATAGGCGTTCCGCCACTACGTTTCGCTGTACTCATTATTAGAAATGGTATAAAACAACCACCCGCCAAATATAAAGATCATGCTGATATTTAAAAAGAGAGGCCAAATTTTAAAGCAATTTTAATCACGAAAGCGAAACCCGTTGCCAAAACACCCATATCATTTCACGCGGCAATAAGTTATTTTGTTTCTGATTCTTATATGAGATATAATTCCACAACTTTATTGATGCTATAGATTAAAAAAATCTGGGGATGAAGTCAAACTTCGTTCAAAGCTCAAGCGAGATCATTCGCTGTACTTAATCCGTTGTACTTAAATATATAGACATTATGACTTCTTTAACACTCATATCGGTAATACTTGGATCAAGCCTAGCCCTATTGACTTTACCGGGCACCATAGAATTAGTGCTATTAACTCTGGGCGGCTTATTACCCTCACGTCGTCTCCCTAAAACCAATGCGAGTCTCGCACCGCGTCATATCGCGGTTGTTGTACCCGCTCATAATGAAGAAACTGATATTGCCCGTTGTGTTACCAGTTTACTCGCTTGTGATCAACCTACTGGGCAATTTTCGGTATATGTCGTGGCCGATAATTGCACCGATAATACGGCCGCTTGTGCCCGTGCTGCGGGAGCAGAAGTCTTAGAACGTCATGATGCAGAACAACGTGGTAAAGGTTATGCGCTTGACTATGCTTTTAATATTCTGCTCAAACAACCGATTGATGCTGTACTCATTATTGATGCGGATACCGTCGTTGAGGCCAATTTCATTTGTGCTTGTGAACAAGTCTTTGCTGATGGCGCTGATGCCGTGCAGTGTCGCTATACCGTCAACAATCCACAGGCTTCAAAACGTACTCGTTTAATGCACGTTGCCTTATTAGCCTTTAATGTATTGCGTCCACGCGGGCGCGAACGTTGGGGATTCTCAGTGGGCATCTCAGGCAATGGATTTGGTTTAAGCCGAAGTGTTTTGCAATCCGTGCCCTATTGTGCCCGCTCCGTTGTCGAAGATTTAGAATATCATCTGGCCTTGGTACGCGCCGATAGGCGAGTGCGTTTTGTAGACACGACGACAGTACGCGCCGATATGCCCACTGAACAAGGGGGAACTGACTCACAACGCGCCCGTTGGGAAGGGGGACGTTTACGGATGATGCGTGAACAGATTCCTGTCCTGATGCGGGCCGTGTTGACTGGCCACAAACGGCTACTTGAACCCTTATTAGAATTGTTGTTACTCCCCTTAGCATGGCACGTTTTGTTGTTACTGATAACCTTGTTAATCCCTTTTGGATTGACACAAAGCTACGCATTATTCGGTTTAGGCTTAGTAATAGGCTATGTCTTAGCCGCATTATGGGTAGGTGGCGGTATTTTCAAAGATTTAGTCGCCTTAATCAGTGTGCCCTTTTATATCGTGTGGAAACTCACGCGCTTGCCGCGCTTATTAAAAACCGCACACAAAGAGGCGACTTGGGTACGCACAGAGCGCGAATCCTCGCAAATTTCCCCTAAGCGAAAAAAATAAAGCATGAATACCCCTTTTAAAAAGAGTAATAAGGAACAATAATAGACTTGTTTCCTTTTAGGTTTTATCCAAAAACTGCGAAACGGGCAATGGTTTCGTTTGAATAGGATGAGTTATAAAAGTTCAAACGTTCAATAATCGCGCTGAAAAAGGAAAAATACCTCTTGTCTTGGTAGGCGTACAAACTTTAGCTTGTCTACGTTCCAACTTTAGTTTGCAAACTAGCTCAGAGTAATTTAACTGTGAACGCCAATTCAAACGACAGTTTGAACGCCAATTCAAGCATAAGCGTTTTGCGTACTGAAGCATGAGGGCTTTAACCATAAGCAACTTGTGTATAACGATCTTTTGTATAAAGATTAGCTTACCTCATTTTTTTTGTTTTAATACTTGATAAATTTAGTATGATACATAATACTATTTATAATCATATCAGGGTTTAATTCAATAGACTGTTGAAATCTTAAAGGCAATGTTATGAGACTCACAACTAAAGGACGGTATGCCGTCACAGCAATGTTAGATTTGGCTATTAATCAAGATCAAGGGCCAATTACCTTATCGGACATCTCGCAACGACAAGGGATTTCCTTATCCTACTTAGAACAACTCTTTTCACGCTTGCGTAAAAAGGGCCTCGTGGACAGTACCCGTGGGCCAGGCGGTGGTTATCGTCTGAGTCGCCCGGCAAAATCGATTGCTATTGCCGAAGTGATTGTGGCCGTTGATGAAGCGGTTGATGCCACTCGGTGCAAAGGGCAAAAAAACTGTCATGATTCCCGTGCTTGTCTCACTCATCAACTGTGGACCGATTTAAGTGAACAAATTCGCGAATTTTTAAACGGTATTACTTTGGCACAAGTCCTTGATAAACGGCCTCAAGAAGTGTCTAAGGAAGTGGCACGGCAAAGTAAAGCCAGAACCAAAGAAGGCAAAAAGACACATAGCAGATAAGCATCGCCCTAGGGTGGGCAACAGCCCACTCGACAAGGGAAAAAACGTGATAACGGAACGGTGGGCAACAGCCCACCCGACAATGGAAAAAAACATGAATATACCTATTTACCTTGACTATTCCGCTACCACGCCCGTTGATCCGCGTGTGGCGGAAAAAATGATGCAGTATTTGACTCAACAAGGTCATTTTGGTAATCCTGCCTCGCGTTCACATCAATTTGGTTGGGATGCCGAACAAGCGGTAGAAGAGGCACGAATACAGGTTGCCGAATTAATCAATGCCGATCCAAAAGAAATTGTATGGACATCAGGCGCGACAGAATCTGATAATTTGGCTATCAAAGGTGTGGCTCATTTTTACCAAAAAAAAGGTAAACATATCATCACCTGTAAAACGGAACACAAGGCGGTACTGGATACCTGTCGTCACTTGGAACGCGAAGGCTTTGAAATCACCTATTTAGACCCAGAATCGAATGGACTGCTTGATCTCAAAAAACTGGAAGCGGCTATTCGGGATGACACCATTTTAGTGAGCCTCATGCACGTCAATAATGAAATTGGTGTGATTTATGATCTTGCCGCGATTGGTGAGATCACCCGTGAACATAAAGTGTTGTTTCACGTTGATGGGGCCCAAAGTGCTGGCAAAGTTCCCATTGACTTACAGCAAATGAAAGTTGATTTAATGTCCTTCTCCGCTCATAAAGTTTACGGGCCGAAAGGTATCGGGGCCTTATATGTACGTCGCAAACCGCGTGTGCGTCTAGAAGCTCAAATGCACGGTGGGGGCCATGAACGGGGGATGCGCTCAGGTACTTTAGCCACCCACCAAATCGTTGGCATGGGTGAAGCTTTCCATCTTGCCAAAACAGAAATGAGGGAAGATAATGAACGCTTAAAGAAACTACGTGATCGTCTATGGGATGGTTTGAAAGAGATAGAAGAAATCTATATCAATGGTGATATTGAACACCGTATTCCCGGTAATTTAAATCTCAGTTTCAACTATGTAGAAGGCGAATCATTAATCATGGCCCTCAAAGACTTAGCGGTATCCAGCGGTTCCGCCTGTACTTCGGCCAGTTTAGAACCGTCTTATGTCTTACGCGCATTAGGGCGAAACGATGAACTGGCACACAGTTCGATCCGCTTTACGCTAGGCCGATTTACCACAGAAGAAGACATTGACTATGCAATTCCCTTGATTCTGACAAAAATTGGAAAACTGAGAGAACTGTCTCCTTTGTGGGAAATGTACAAAGACGGCATTGATTTAGAAAGCATTCAATGGGATGCCCATTAATTTTCAGGCTTGTCAAATTGATTGACAGGTTGTTTTCACACCAGGAGAAATCACAATGGCATACAGTGAGGCCGTTTTAGAACATTACGAAAATCCCCGAAATGTCGGCACTTTGGATAAAGAGGATCCCTCAGTCGGAACCGGTATGGTTGGCGCACCGGCTTGTGGTGACGTGATGAAATTAATGATAAAAGTCGGTGATGATGGCGTGATTCAAGATGCCAAATTTAAAACGTATGGTTGTGGTTCGGCCATTGCATCAAGCTCCCTACTCACCGAATGGGTGAAGGGCAAAACTTTGGAAGAAGCGGCCGCGATTAAAAACCTTGAAATAGCTGAAGAACTCGCACTCCCGCCTGAAATTTTACGGGCCCTATAGCAGCAATGCTATAGTGCAAACTACTCTAATTGCTGGAAGGCTAAGTGCCAAAAAGGGATAAGCTAATCAGCAGCCAAGCTTTACCTAAAATGTAAAGAAGGTTCAGAGATCAGTCGAAAGACGTAGGTTCCAAGAGGAATCGAAACGGGTAGCACCTGACTCAGGTGATGATATGATCCAATCTCATCGGAAACGGTGAGCAGTTCATCAGAGAACGGCTTAGATGATAATCTAATCTAAGTGAATGATTTATAATGGTAAAATTACATTGCAGCGTTCTAGCAGAAGGTTCCGTAAAAGCGGCGATTGAAGATTACCAAAAAAAGCAAGCTTCTCAATCAGCGGCAGTCGCGGCATAAAAAGGCCATATTGTCGTGGGCGATTTTCGCTCCAAATTGATTTTGCTTCTATTTTCGTCCCAAATTAGGTTGGGTTTGATATTAATGCGTTGAAAGTCTTGGCTATCCTGTGAAACAACGGGAAGAATGGTAATGTGGTTGTCTTGCGTTTAGGGATAGCCTAAAAATCAATTATCCCTCGCTCGAAGCATGAGGCGAGGCATCTATGGGCAATCCCTTGTGGTTGCCCTTTATCGCTGTTTTATAACCCACTTAATAAATTTTTGAATTTTGATATCTTCTAGCAACTTATCTCTGGTATTATAGCTTCTACCCAGTTCTTTTTCTGAGAATTGGCTATGGATAAAATGATGGCATTGAGAGCAGAGTTCAAGGCCTCTACTTTTCATCTCTTGTGAAGCAAAATTTTTCTTAAACCATTTATTTGAATGGCAGGTTTTTGGAATCAAGTGATGAAAAGTCAATTTTCTAACTCTACCGCAGAATGAGCAAAAAGTGTTGTTTTCGTCTGTCATTTTGTCAATAATTCACTAGCCGTGCAGGAAATAAAAATCACAATTTCTCAAAAGCAACGAGAAGAAACCGCAACGACATAGATTGTTTATAAAAAAGGATAAGGAAGTTCCAAAAAAATAAATCCCAAAAGGCAATTCAAGCCGGTTTGTTTAATTTCTCTCATTCTCTGCGCGAAGCGGCTCTGCGTGAGCCGACAGTTTGTGACATAAGATTTGTGTGCATAGAGTAGCCCTGCGGGATAATTTATTTTTTTGATATTCCTAAACAATCCTTGTCGTTATATTCTTGCGTGCAAAAAAATTGTAAGTTATTGATTATAATTACAATAGGCCTTTTCACAAATCCGCTCACTCCCCAGAGCCAAATTACTAATTAGATTTGCTTGTGTACTTAGCGTAGCTTCCCTTCGTTTCATGCAATCGCGACACGCTATATCACCCTCAATTCAAAAACCCTCCTTTTTCGATTTGCTTAGCCACCCACCATTCCATTTATATAATTAGAAAACGGAAAATATTTTCCACTTAAGGAACTTTTATGCCTCTATTTATAGCTATATAGATTTAACTTATTGATTTATATAGTGATAATGATTGGCATGAAATGTGTATATAATATTGTCATTTCACAAGGAAACACTAACATGGCACTTTTGCACTATCAAAACGTAGAAGAAGATATTCATCGCCCTGACATCCTCATGCTTAAGACGGTGGATGGATTAAAAGATTTTTATAGCTATTTGGATCGTACTAAGCGATATCTGGAAAGTGATGAGGCCGTATTACGCTTGGCTTGGAAACCAAGTTCTCCTAAATATGTCGTCAGTTGGAAAAAATCGGGAAATCGTCCGGGAGACAAAGGCTTTTGGATTAAATTAACGGCTATCGAAGGGAGCGAAGCTCCAAAAGCTTGTGAGCAAGCTTTTTTTGATTCAGAAATGAAATGGGTTCGACAAGCTGAATCGGTGCAGATGACAGAAATCACTCTACCAGAGGAAAAACTCCAAATATTGGATCGCCGTCCACAAGAAAATCGCTTGTGTTTAGAGCAAAAACCGGATTTTCCTCTATTACTATTAGATGATATAAAAGGCTGTTGGGTAGAACTCACAGAAGCAGAAGATCGTCCAGAGGAGCCAGACACCACTTTCCAAGCATTCTTAGATGAGAATACAAAGAGCGTTTATCAGGCTGAAGCTTTGGAGAAGAAAGGAACCGAAAAATCAAAACGCTGGACTTTTTCTCAAAATGAGGCACTTTCCATCTTGGATCGTGATATTGAAGCGAACCAATTATTATTGAAAAAACAGCCCGATAAACCGATGTTGTTGCTTAAACCCAACACGTATCAGTTGCAAAAACAATTGGAAGCCATTCGCAGTTTGCAAGATTCGCCATGGCCAGAACATCGTCCTTTGTTAAGGCTGATGGAAAGTACGGATCATGCTCAATGGCCAAATCTACCGATAACTCATATTGCTGACTGGTGGAGACAGAGTAATTGGGACAAAGATAATACTCAATTTTCTTGGAAATTACTCACCGATTTGAGTCTGCCTGGTACTGATAAACAACGTGATTTTGTTCACATCGCCTTAAACACGCCTGATTTTGCCTTTCTTGAAGGGCCGCCCGGATCGGGCAAAACCACTGCGATTTGTGAACTGATTTTACAATTGATAGCACAAGATAAACGAGTCTTATTATGTGCCTCTACCCATGTTGCCGTGGATAATGTGATTGAACGCTTGATGGATAAAGACAATGAATATCGTGAGCAAGTGATTCCTGTGCGGATTGGTGATAAAAGTAATTTATCAGATAGTGTCAAAGACTATCAATTTGAAGCATTTCGTGACACTGAAAAAAAACGGCTAGTGAAATTTCTTAGCCAACAAAATCCACCGAATGAAGCACAGAAACATTTATTACAAGCGATTCAAGGTGAAAACGAAACATTGACCAATATGATATTGGACTGTGCTAATGTCGTTTGTGGCACAACCATCGGTATTTTACAACATCCTCAGATCAAAAATCGGAGTATGGCGAATCCCCTATTTGATATGTTGATCATTGATGAAGCCAGTAAAACCCAATTCCAAGAATTTTTGGTACCGGCCCTGCTGGCAAAACGCTGGATATTGATTGGTGATCCGCGCCAATTATCGCCTTATGTCGATGATGAAGCGATGGCGGAAAATGTCAAAGTGTGTTTGCCTGATCCGGTATCACGCGAAGTGTGTTGGGATGTTTTTCAAGCCATGCATTACCCAAATAGCGGTGCCGTGCTGGTGGCGACTGATGAAGCGAGTCTTTTGGAAAAATACCAGCGACAAGCGGCAGCACATCAAGATAAAGTCTTGTTTGCCAATGCTCAAAGCGATGCGATGTCTCTTGCTTGTGCCTCTATCGTTGCCGATACGCCAAATAACCTCGCGACTTGTGAAGCCGCACTGCCTTTGGACATCACAACGTTACGCGGTAAAACGGAAAATCTGCATTTACTCAAACGACGTGTGGCAGCTTGGCAATCTCAAAAACAACCCGCTGAAGAAAAAAACTGGGCCAATGAAGTCGCTTGGCGACAAGCACGGTTGTATGAACAGCGTCAAAGCCAAGGCAAGCAAGGGGAACGTTTACAACATCAAATCAATGATCTGTTACCCGCTCAAGAAGTCGTTGAAAAGCCTGAACGGGTACAAATGGACATTGAACGGGTTCGTCGAATCGCTTTGCCTTCTGTACTGGAATCTTTGCAAAATGGTTTTGAACGCAGCAAGAGACAGAGAACCGGTACCGCTTTAAGCGATGGTTTACCAAAAGAAGTTCTTAAACAACGTCATGTCTTATTGGAATACCAGCATCGTATGCATCCAGAAATCTCTCAATTCTCGCGTACACATATTTACCAAGGTGAGGCATTACAAGACCCACCAGATATGGAAGAACTTCGCAAGTGGGATTATGAGCGTTATGCTCACCGAGCCGTTTGGTTGGACGTGTGGCCGAAAAAAGGAGAGCAAGGCAACCGCAATAGTCGAGAAGTCGCTGAAATTAAAAAAGAAATCAAGGCTTTTCATCAGTGGGCAAAACAGAATCCGCATCCCAAAAATCAAGTTTGGACAGTAGCCGTATTGAGTTTTTACCTAGGACAGGAAAAGTTATTACGTGAAGCTTGTCGTAAACTCAGTGGTCAACACCGCGCTTCTCGCAACTTTTATCTAGGCGGGAATAAGCAAAAACATGATGTACATTTGGAAGTGTGTACCGTAGATCGTTTTCAAGGACACGAAGCCGATTTAGTGTTTTTATCTTTTGTCAAAAACCATGCAACGGTGTTTTTAGGTAGTCCGAATCGCTTAAATGTCGCAGTCACACGGGCGCGTTATCAACTGGTGTTGGTTGGCAACCCTAAACGTCTCTCGAATGAACGCTATACTGAACTTCAGGCACTGTTAAAGACTGTGCCAGTCAACCACACTTGGAGTGAATCATGATCAAACTGGTTTTACAACGAACCTTGCAAATTCAGCGTTACCGCATCATCGCTGAAGTGGCGCGTGCCCAAAAGCGGGACGAATTACATGCGGTTTTATTATTGGCTAAAGAACGAGGATATGTCTTTGAACAAATGGTGTCAGAGCTTTTATTGGATGGCCGACCCAAAACTGTCGGCAAACGATTAATACAGATGTGTGTTACACACGATTTATTAGTAGAAGAAGAGTCTCATGGCAAAAAAAACTACGTCCTGACAGAAACGGGACAAACGGCATTGGAAGAAGGGCAAATCTTTATTCCAGAACGAGGTACTTGGGAAATATGGGTAACTGATGATCCGTTGTGGCCGAGTGCTTTAGTCCAAATTGAGGTTTTTAATGAACCACCAGCATTTAATGAAACTGGGAGGGATAAAAAACAGGAATTAGAGGAAAGAGGTAAAAACATGCGAACTCTTCCTGAGTGGTTATTTGAAAAACTGGAAGGGCAGATCATTACGTCACTTGTTGATAGAAACGCGGATTATCGTTTTAATGAACTTGAGGAAAAAGGAGAAGTGGTCACTTCCGACTCGAACATAACCGCCACGTTCAGTATTCCGCAATTCGATGATAGCAGCAACTTGCGCTTTGCTGGCACAGTTGTCGGGAAAAACTGCGATTACCAAGAGCAACACACAATGACTTTTGAGCTGGCTTGGCCCCAAATATTGGAACAGCAAGGTTGGCTAGAACGCTGGCGTATCCAACAACAAACACAACAAGCGGTGCTGGATGTTTCTTATCCTGATCTTAAAAGCGATCAAGAGCGATCTCGTTTTCACAAAGATTATCCCATTCAAAAACCCTATTTAACCGATTTGGATAGATTCGACAATACGATTATCGACAATGTACCCATTGCTCCGGCTACCGAACAAGACGCAAGTCACTGGGCATATTGGCTGCTGGAACGGGATACCAATCACTATGTACTGAAGGGCGACTTTGAAATGATGCAAAACAAGGTTGCAGAGTCTTTCCCTGATTATGAAATCACTTTTCCAGCGCAAAGCGATTTTGCTCAACCATTGCGTCGTAGCAATCCGCGTGCTTATTGGTATTTACAAGCACCATTGGATTGGCAGATTTAAGAAAGAACAATTTAATTGATTGGAGTGCAAAATTTATTTTGCATCCACCTTAAACCGAAGTTTGGTGGATTACACTAGCTAATTCACCTGACAAAGTGGATTGTATCATTTTGATAGGTATTATTTTTTAATTATTCAATTAAATCAATATTTTACAATTCATTATTAGCCGTCCCTATCAGGGATAATTTGTTGTAATACCTTAACTTTAATAGGAAACAATCATGTCAAACTCACCTAAAATACCAATGACTCAAACCGATGCGGCGCGTATTCAAAGTGCTGAGGCAAAAGCTAACGGCGGCAAAGTCGCCAAAGACGGATTTGGAGCCAGATCGCAAAGAGCAGCGGCTCGTAATACGGCCAGTCAGAAAAATAATAAACGGTAAATAGCCGTTGATTTGTAAGCGGGATAAGCGGCCTCCAAGAATCCATATCAAGAAATCTTGAAGGCCGGCTTTGATTGCAGCAAATTTTAATGCGATTTGTATTTTCGTTTCAAATTTATTTTGCGGGCTGCTTTTCGTTCCAAATTTATTTTGCGGCTCTCGTTCCAACTTCAGTTTGTAGATCGATTGATTGGGAGAGACTACGAATTAGACAATAAGCGAGGTTGATGAAAATGCTGAGTGATGAGTTCGTTATTAATTACCACATTACAGAAAAATGCAATTATGCCTGTCGGCATTGCTATGCCAAATGGAAAATTGACAATAATCAAGAAATTCATCGCGATATGACACAAGTTGAAATATTACTGAACCGTCTTTACGATTTTTTCTCAAAGCGTAGCAAGCGTCTCCGTCTCAATTTAGCGGGTGGAGAGCCGCTTCTGTGCAAGCATATTGGCCAAATCATTGAATTGGCTAATTCAATCGGTTTTCGCGTCTCCCTCATTTCAAACGGGAGTCCTTTAACTGAAAAATTCATTAGAAGTCATGCTAAACAATTATCCATGCTGGGTTTAAGTATTGATTCACTCCAACCGAGTCGATTAAAGAAAATTGGCCGCTTGAGCAAATGTCATCAATATTTATCGGCTCAACACTGGTTTGAATTGATTAAGTTGCTCAGGGATTCAAACGAGGCACTTTTGATTAAGATCAATACCGTTGTTTGCCAATTCAACTATGACGAGTATCTAGGAGACTTTATTGATCAAATTACGCCCGATAAATGGAAAATTTTTCGAGTCTTGCCACTGGATAACAATAGCGTTCGCATTTCTAATGAGGCGTTTTCATTATTTCTTGATAATCATAAGCAGGTGACAACGCCCTGTTATATTGAGAATAATGAAGACATGACAGAGTCTTATATTATGGTTGATCCCATTGGCCGATTTTATCAAAATTCATCCGTACACAATGGCGGTTATACCTATAGTCAGCGCATCACAGAGGTGGGTATTGAACAGGCTTTCAATCAAATCAATTTTAACTTGGATAAATATCACAATCGGTATATTTTAAGGAGACAATCCCATGAATGCTAACCCCTGGAAAAAAACCTTTTCAGAATCTCAAGATTTACGCCAACGTTCAGTAGGCTGTCCAGTTTGGATACCCTATCGTGAAAAGGCTTCTGTGCGTGAAGAGGTGTTAGGAAAGCTCTATCAAAGTGGCAAAAATCGGCGTTGCATTCAAGACATCATTACCGCTATTGATGAGGCCCAAGACACGGTGATGCTGGTCAGTTTTCTGATGGCAGATACGGCATTAGAAAATGCGCTGATGAACGCAGCAAAACGTGGTGTGCGCGTTTATGTCTTACTGGCATCCGAGAATAAATTAGAAAAGGAACCCGCAGAAAATGCCGAATTTGACAAAAAAACTTTGGCACAACACAAAACCATGTTGGACCGACTTGCTGGGCAAGTCTTGGTACGCTCGGCACCTTATTTTCATGCGAAATTGGTGCTGATTGATACACAAACTCCCTATCCTAAAGGCTTTTTGCTCACCGCTAACCTGACAAAAGAAGCCTTGGAACGCAATGAAGAATTGGCGGTTGCGCTGACTCATTCAGAAATTCAGAGTGCTTTTGCCTACCTACGTTGGGCTTTTTGGGAAGGGGCTGAACATGAATTGATAGAAAAACAACGTTTAAACACGGTTAAACCCTTACAAAAAGTGGCTAATCCAGAGATCGCTCAAGATTTTTTAGCCACTAAGCCCAATAACAGTTTGCAACCGGTATTAAAACAGATTATCAATAATGCTAAACAAGAACTGATTGTGAGTAGTTTTGGCTGGGAAATCGATCATGCGATTGTGGCATTACTCTTAGAACGGATTCGGGCCGGTTTACACGTCACCTTGTTAGCACGGATTCGCCCTAAAACAATGGATACCTTAGTCAATTTAGCCGAAGCAGGGGCCCAAGTCTTAGGCTTTCCTTGGTTACACGCCAAAGCATTGTGCAATGATGTGGGTGAAACCGTCGTCATGTCGGCTAACTTAGAAACACAAAGCTTTGAACACAGCATGGAATTTGGGGTATTTTTACGGGATGAACGGGCAAGCGCCGTTAAACACATTTTACAAACCTGGCAACAACAGGCCCCTTGGCAATTATTGCCTCAACCGATTTTAAAGGATTTACCAGTAGGTGATGTCACCTTATGGCGGCAAGCGCAATTGCAGAAAGAAAAGATGTTGTCAATGAAAGAAGTGCCGTTAGGTGAATTGACAGCTGACTCAGCAGAACAACTGGATTTACCCAAACCGCCAGACAAAAACCATAGCGCCGAAAACGCCTTAGCATACGCATTACGCTATGATTGGCAAGTGTCTGCACCTCGGTTAAATAGCAAAGCCAAGGAAGTTAAACGAATGATTGAAAAGGAAATTGAGCGGGAAAAAGTCATCGTTGTTAAGGATAAAAAGGGTAAACCGATTTTGGATAAAAAAGGCAAGCCAACTGAGAAAAAACAGAAGGTTAAAGAAACTATCAAGGAACAAATTTCTTATAGTCCGCCTATTTACCGCCAAAATGGACGCAATGTGGTGGCGATTCAACAACCACAAGAAATGATATCGGCCCAAAACCTGAGCCAACAAGGCATAGCAAAAGCAATTGTCGTCCGAGATTAAACAATGGCAGAACGAGAACAACCCACGCTGTTAGCTTGGCACGCGGATCGCGCTGGGAATGAAGTATTAGAAAATGCTTTGCAAGTTTTGGCACGGGATCATAAGGTGCATATTCGGCGTGTGTTGTATTTAATTCAGCCACAACACGAACAACTTCCTAAGCCGAACATTGCCAAGAGCATTCAATTTGAAAAGCTTCTTATGCCCATAACTGATCCCAGCAAACATTTGGGAATCTATGAAGCGGTGCGAGAGCGGGTATTGCCTAAAGTGGTCAAATACCAACCTCTACATATTAATGTTTCTCCCGGCACACCGGCTATGCACACCGTTTGGTTGATATTACATGCTGGCGGCGCATTTCCAGACAATACTATTTTATGGTCATCGCAGTATGATTATAAAACGAAAACCACTCGTATTGATCGGGTGGATTTTCCAATGAATACTTATTTGGCAGAAATTCGTGTTCAAGCGATCAAGCAACCAGAATTAGCCCAATATGATGCAGAATACCGCTCGCCAACACGGCAAAAAGCTTTATTACAACTCTTTCGCTATGCGCGATTGCCAGGGGCACCTTTACTGATCTTAGGGGAACGGGGTATTGGTAAAACGCGCTTAGTAGAAAGTCATGTCACTCGTTTGAAACAACGAGAAAAGTTGAGAACGGTACCTTGCGGTACTTTGGATTCTGAATTAGCAGACAGCCTGTTATTTGGACATATCAAAGGGGCATTTAGCGGGGCAATTAAAGATCGCGCCGGTTTGCTCAAAGAAGCCGATGGTGGGATTTTATTTTTGGATGAAATCCAAGATTTACCGAAGCCTTTGCAACGTAAACTGGTACGGGTATTTCAGGATCGAAAACATCGTTTTCGTTCAGTCGGCAGTGATCAAGAGCAAGAGACGGATATTGAAATTGTTTGTGCCTCTAACCGTCGTTTAAATGAACTGCGTGAAATATTGGATGCTGATTTGTTTGATCGATTTAGCCATTTAATTGTAGAAATCCCGCCATTACGAAATTGCCGAGAAGATTTGGAAAGGGATTGGCAACGAGTTTGGGATGAATTACGAATTGATGAATCCCTGCCCGATAAAGCACCTTACAATAAGGCATTAAAGCAAGTGTTCCAAACCCATCCGTTGCCGGGCAATTTGCGCGATTTGCAACGGTTAGCCTTTTTAACGATGGCATGGTGGCAAGAATTAAAAGAAGGCGATAAGGCGTTAAATGCGGCTTTAGATGAATGGCAAAAAATCGAAATCATTTCGCCATCCAACAATGAATTTGGAGAAGGCAATTATAATAATAGAATAGATTGGTTTAAAAAACGTTTAGCAAATTGGGCTTATGAACAACAAGGGAAATGGAAAAAGGCCGCAAAATTTTTAGGATGC
>JAYQWI020001128.1:0-5887 GCA_035871815.2 Candidatus Parabeggiatoa communis | reverse complement strand
GTATACGGTGTTAGAAATTTGGTAAAATTCGTGTTGTTTGATATAAATTATTTAAATCTGGGTCAATTCAACATTTAAAAAAGGAGAATTAAACCGTTATGTCATCTATACCAATGGGCATATGGATTGCCTTGCTTTGTGGTGCTGGAGCGTTAGTCTACGGTATTGTGTCGATTAAGTGGGTTTTAGACAAACCGACCGGCAATGAACGTATGCAAGAGATTGCTTTGGCTATTCAACAGGGGGCTAATGCCTATCTGAATCGGCAATACACTACTATTTTGATTGTGGGTATCATTATTGGAGCCGCTATTGGATTTGCGCTTAGCTGGCTCACCGCCATTGGTTTTGCCATCGGTGCCTTGAGTTCTGCAGCTGTGGGCTATATTGGCATGAGTATTTCGGTACGGGCCAATGTGCGCACGACGCAAGCTGCGAGTGTGGGTTTGAATGAGGCCTTGGCAGTGGCTTTCCGCAGTGGGGCTATCACCGGCCTATTAGTGGTTGGTTTAGGCTTACTGAGTGTTGCCGGTTATTACGCGGCGTTGATTGTTATGCAGCCGGCTGGTGGAACGACGGTTGATTTGGCTCCGCTGATTGGTTTAGCTTTTGGCGGTTCATTGATTTCCATCTTTGCTCGTTTGGGCGGCGGTATTTTCACCAAGGGCGCTGATGTTGGCGCGGACTTAGTGGGCAAGGTTGAAGCGGGTATTCCTGAAGATGATCCCCGTAATCCAGCGGTGATTGCTGATAACGTGGGCGATAATGTGGGCGATTGCGCTGGCATGGCGGCCGATTTGTTTGAAACTTACGCTGTGACGATTATCGCGACGATGCTGATTGGTGGTTTGGCCTTTGCTGGCGGTATGGCGAGTAACGCAATCTTATTGCCCTTAGTGTTGGGCGGTGTGTCTATTATCGCTTCTATTATCGGCACGTTTTTCGTGAAAACGACTGAAGGCAAGAAGATCATGTGGGCCTTATATAAAGGTTTGCTCGTCTCGGGCGCGATTGCGGCGATTCTCTTTTACCCAGTGATAGCGTGGCTGATGTCGGGTGTGGAAACGACTACATTCACAAGCATGGGAGGCGCTAGCGTTCCGTTTTCGATTTTCGGTATTTATGGTGCCGCGCTGATTGGTTTAGTCTTGACTGCCGTACTGGTGGTGGTGACTGAATACTACACGGCGACTGAATTTAGTCCTGTACGCCAAATTGCTAAAGCGTCTACGACGGGGCATGGTACGAATGTGATTGCGGGTTTAGCGGTTTCTATGGAAGCGACGGCTTTACCGGTGTTAGCTATCTGTGCCAGTATTGGGGGCGCGTATTACTTGGCCGGTTTATATGGTATTGCGATTGCCGCGACAAGCATGTTGTCGATGACGGGTATTATCGTTGCGTTGGATGCGTATGGCCCAGTTACTGATAATGCGGGTGGTATTGCGGAAATGGCTGAATTAGATGAGAAAGTGCGCAATATTACTGATCCGTTGGATGCGGTGGGTAATACCACTAAAGCGGTTACCAAGGGGTATGCGATTGGTTCGGCTGGTTTGGCGGCTTTGGTTCTGTTTGCCGATTACAAACATAAAGTGGGTGAATCAGTCAGTTTTGAATTGTCGGATCCGATGGTGATTATTGGCCTGTTTATCGGCGGCATGATTCCTTTCCTTTTTGGCGCGATGGCGATGAAAGCGGTAGGGCGTTGTGCGGGTAGTGTGGTGGAAGAAGTGCGTCGCCAATTTAAAGAAATCCCGGGCATTATGGATAAGACGGCTAAACCCGATTATTCCAAAGCGGTTGATATGCTGACAAAATCGGCGATCAAGGAGATGCTCGTGCCTTCGTTGTTGCCGGTGTTAGTGCCTATTATTGTTGGCTTCACTTTAGGGGTTCAAGCCTTAGGCGGTTTATTATTGGGTACGATTGTGACGGGTTTATTTCTCGCGATTTCCATGACAGCCGGTGGCGGTGCTTGGGATAATGCCAAGAAATACATTGAGGATGGTAATCATGGTGGTAAAGGCTCGGAAGCGCATAAAGCGGCAGTGACAGGTGATACAGTGGGCGATCCGTACAAAGATACGGCAGGGCCTGCGATTAACCCGTTGATTAAAATCATTAATATTGTGGCGTTGTTGATTGTGCCCTTGTTGGTATGATGTCGTTTTGAGTTTTGAATGACCGTTCGTTTTTGATGTTTTTAGGGGCAACCACAAGGGATTGCCCCTACGGGCGGTTTGTAGGGGCAATCCCTTGTGGTTGCCCTTTTTGCTGAAAATATATAGGTAAAAAAAGAGATGATTAAACAATGTCTTATAGTGATTTTAAAACTTTAGAACAAATAAATAGTGAGCTAGGAATAGTCATAAAAGACGAAAATAAGTTATATACCCATATTGAGCCTGTTAAATTAAGTCAATTGTTTGTTGAGATCATGAAGGTTGCTTTTGATCTCGCTATAAAGATAGATACAGAGATGGCAAGACAATCTTTTATTGTGGATAACGTGTTAATTGAATTAAAAAGACATGTTGACATCAGCTTCTTTGTGGGTAAGGCTTTTAATGTTGATAGTAACAAAGGCTTAACAGGTAATCCTGACGCTATAATCAGTAACAGTCATAACCAGTTATATATCACCTCACCTGTTGTGGTATTGGTTGAAGCTAAAAAATCAGACTTAGGCAGTGGCTATGCTCAGTGTATCGCTGAAATGGAGGCTGCTAGAATATTTAACGAGAGAAAAGGCAATAATATCCCTATTATATATGGTGTAGTCACTGATGGTGCAATATGGCGGTTTATATCTTTACAAGAGGGTATAGTTGTTATAGATAGTTATTTGTATCATTTCGATGATGGGAGTCAAATATTGGGGATACTTAAATCTTTTTTAATGACTTTGGACTGAAGCTTTGACAAATTTATGATTAAAATATCAATAAAAATCAATGTGTTGTCAATAATATGACACAGAACGCTGATTAGCCTGATTTGACTGATTAACGCAGATCAAAAACTCAGCGTCAATCAAGCCATAATCAGTTTAATCAGTGTTCTATCTCATTCCGCTAAAACATCCCTCTTTTACCTTTCCCCCCTTCCTCAAATGAATATCACTCCAAATAGAAAAGAGGATAATTTATTTTTGCCCAATTTTTGCGATGTCAATACCGTCTTTTTTGGTATCATCGTGACCGAATTGTTGGTTTTTGTCCTCGTGTTAGCCCCGCTGGGTCAAAAAAGCGCTGATTGGGATGAGGTGAAAACCAATCTGCTCACCGATTTAGCCATGCTCTCTTTATTTGTGCAATGGATAACCTTATTCAGTATGGCATTATTATGTGGTATTCGCCGCTGGTTAGCTCAATTAGATAATAACATCATGGCTGGTTTTATCAGCTACCTGATCATATTATTAGTCACGTATGCTGTCAGCGAATTAGCTTGGCAAGTGGCTTTCTTGTCTTTAGAGACAACGTCATCATGGATTGCTACGCCTCATTTGAGCTTATTCACAAATAGTGTTATCAGTACCCTTATCAGTGCCTTAATATTAGGATATCTTTATCAACGCCATCTCATTAAAAAAAGTGTTGCGGTACTCAGCTATTTGATAATATTAATGATGACTTTGATTGTTAGCGAATGGCTGATTTTCCTCCAAAGCACACCGTCTGCTGTGCCACATCAATTGTTTTTATGGCGCAATATCGGGATGAGTGCGATTATCAGTGCCGTTGCTTTACGCTACTTTTATATTCAATATCAATGGAAAAAAGAAACTGAGCTTAATGCCAATGCCCATGCCCAAGCTTTACAAGCCCGTATTCGTCCCCATTTTTTATTTAATAGCATGAATACGATTGCCAGTTTGATCCGCTTTAAACCAAAACTTGCCGAACAAGTGGTAGAAGAGTTTGCGGACTTATTTCGTGCCAGTTTGAGCAATGTGAAAACCGCTGTCACTTTTGAAGAAGAAATCACTTGGTGTAGGCAATATTTACACATAGAAGCCTTGCGCTTAGGGGAACGGTTACAAGTGGTTTGGGAAATCGACTGCATTCCCGAAGATGCATTATTCCCCCCCCTATGTTTACAACCTTTATTAGAAAATGCCATTTATCATGGCATTCAACCCTTACCGGAAGGCGGAACCATCGCGATTATTGGCGGGTTTGAAAATCAATGCATTCAACTGGACATTGAAAATACTTTCGCAGAAACAGAATTCAAACATCAAGGTAATCGCATAGCACAAGACAATATTCATCAACGTTTACGCCTTTTTTATGGCAAAAAAGCCAAATTAAATGTACTTCAAACGACTGAAAGCTATCACGTTAATTTAAGTTTTCCTTATAAAACGCAAAATGCGCCCTAACCTTAGGAATATCAAAAAAATAAATTATCCTTATGTAACAAACTGTCGGCTCACGCAGAGCCGCAGAGCCGCAGAGAATGAGAGAAATTAAACAAACCGGCTTGAATTAGCCTTTTGGGATTTATTTTTTTGGAACTTCCTTAATGGAGATCGCAGTCATTTTTGCCTTATTGAGGCACTTGCAAAACGCTAAAAATAGGCATTGGGAACGGATTAAAGTTTTGCAAGAGGCTTTTTTCATTCACACGCCATTCACAAATCACTAAAATGAAAATACTCATTGTCGATGATGAACCCCTAGCACGCGACAGATTGCGAGCCTTAATAAATGAGTTGGGTATAGGTGAAGTCGTTGCCGAAGCTGGCAATGGTAGAGATGTTCTCAATATTACTCGTGTTTTTGAACCTGAGATTATTTTGTTGGATGTTCGTATGCCTGGTATAGATGGTATACAAGTTGCCCAACAACTCGCGACTTTAGAATTATATCCAACACCTGTCGTGATTTTTACCACCGCTTACGGCGAACATGCTTTAGCCGCATTTGAGTATCAAGCGGTAGATTACCTACTCAAACCGATTAACAAAGATCGCTTAGAACAAGCTTTACAACGTGCTTACCTCTTTTTACAAAGTCAATTAACGACTCCACCCGTACAAACCAAACCGCGTGTACGCACTCATATCAGTTATTACTCGCGTGGTGAGTTACGTGTTGTTCCTGTTAAGCAGATTTACTATTTTTTAGCTCAACAAAAATATGTCGTTTTGCGCTGGACAAAAGGAGAGATTTTAATCAGTGAATCTTTGAAAAATTTAGAACAAGAATTTACGGGACAATTTATACGCGTACATCGCCGCGCACTGGTTGCCGTTAGCCAAATGGCGGGTTTAATGCGAACAAACGAACGTTCTTATCTGATACTCAAAGATGTACCCAAATCCCTTGAAGTGAGTAGACGGCATTTACAACTCGTTAAACAGAATTTAAAAGATATGCGTATTTCTTATGTTGATTAATGGCGAATCGAAGGCTTGCTAGGCTTATGGCGAAAAATCATTTCAAAACAACCTTTTTTTTAAGCATTAAATAAAATCTAAAATCAGCGTGGAAATTATGACAAAAAGCCGAATCAGTGTTCTATAGAGGTTAACATAAGTAAAACTCAAAACTGGCATGAACAGTGTTTCACATTTAGCTTCGCTGACCTTCGGTTCACGCTTAAGTTTCGCTTCGCGAAACTTAAGCGTGAAATACAGTTTTTGCGCGCAAAAACTTTAGCGTGGAACTGATAACTGATAACTGATAACTGATAACTGATAACCGATATGTTAATTTATCCCGAAATTGATCCCGTTCTAATTCAACTGGGCCCTTTAAAAGTACATTGGTATGGCGTAATGTACTTAATCGGTTTTGGCCTCGCTTGGTGGCTCGCTTTACAAAGGGCGCAGCGTCCTGATATGCGTTTCACTGCGGCACAAATAAGCGATCTG
>JAYQWI020001127.1:0-4564 GCA_035871815.2 Candidatus Parabeggiatoa communis | reverse complement strand
TTAGGTAACTCCAAAAAATTAAAATACCCACACTTTTAATCAATCTTCTTTCATTCTCTGCGGCTCTGCGGCTCTGCGTGAGCAGACAGTTTGTTAAAAATGATTTGTATGCATAGAGTAGTGTGGTTGTTTTGGGTATTTTATTTTTTTGGAATTGCCTTATGACACTTTCCTTATTTCAAGCTTAGTACAATCTAATCCTTTCTTATAAACAATCCTTGTAGTTATAAACTGGAACTTAAACCAATGCACCCTATCAAAGAAACCATCGACAACATTGTTGCCCAAACCAGCCAAATCATCCTTGGCAAAGAATTACAAATTCGTTTAGTACTCACCGGCCTCATGGCCCGCGGACATGTCCTCATTGAAGACGTACCGGGTGTCGGTAAAACCACCCTAGCCCACGTTTTAGCACGAGTACTCGGTTTAAGTTTTCAACGGATTCAATTCACCAGCGATTTACTCCCAGCCGACATTATCGGCGTATCCATTTATGATAAAGAAGTCGGGCAATTTAAATTCCATATCGGCCCGATTTTCGCCCAAATGGTTTTAGCCGATGAAATCAACCGCGCCACCCCAAAAACGCAAAGTGCCTTACTAGAAGCGATGGAAGAACACCAAGTCACAGTAGAAGGTGAAACCCGCCCCCTTCCCGCCCCCTTTTTTGTATTAGCCACCCAAAATCCGCTTCACCAAATCGGCACCTTTCCCCTACCCGAATCCCAACTTGATCGTTTCATGATGCGCTTAGCACTCGGCTATCCCGATCATGAAACAGAACGAGCCTTACTCAAAGGAGGAAACAGGCGCGACATGATATCCGATTTAGAATCCAGTGTCACAGTAGAAGACATCATAGAAATACAAAACGCCGTACCCCAAGTTCATGTTGCCGAAGCCTTAATAGACTACTTACAAGCCATTTTAGAATTGAGTCGCCAATCTCCCCGCTATCGCAGCGGCTTATCCCCTCGTGCCGGCTTAGCAGTACGCTACTGCGCCCAAGCCTGGGCATTAATGCAAGGCCGCGATCACGTCATACCCGAAGACGTACAAATAGTACTCCCAAGTGTCATCGGCCATAGGCTAATCGCCATGGCAGAACAACACAACACCCAAGCACTCGTTGAACAGCTCATCAAAGAAATCAGCATTCCTTAATATATAATAGGCACATTTGCGCCTTTGCGCCTTTGCGTGAAATTGGTTTTAGATCGAATCCTTCTTTGAAAATAGATTATGAATGTCATCTTCAGTGTTCAGTTATCAGTTATCACTGTGTACAAACGGCCTAACCCCTTTTATAATCTAGGCCAGTAAGATTATTAATATCATATATTTTTGCTTTTCAACACAGAGAACACAGAGTGCCACACAGTGGCACAGAGTATAATATTTGAGATAACCCATAAAATGAACAGCATCACCCCCAATAACAGTCCTTTTAATCTGGATAATGACAACGCTTATCAAACTTGGCGGGCGCGTAAACTGGAAAATTACCCAAGCGATTTATCACAACTAATCGTGGAAGTTAATGATCCACGTCAATTAACTCGTGCAGAGCATGAAGCCATCAAAACACGTTGCCAAATTGCCAATATGGCGATTTATGCCAGCACAGTGAAAGATGAGAATAAAGCCATCCCGAGGGAATTGGGTCAACAATTTAATTTAACCCACTTAGATAGTAATATGTGTGCAGATGATGATAGCATCACTTCCCTAACCGTCTCTTCAGAGGGGGAACGGCAAACCTATATTCCTTACACAAATAAGCCTATTCATTGGCACACTGACGGCTATTACAATGATCTCGAACAACAAATTTATGCCGTACTGTTGCATTGTGTTCGTCCAGCTCAAACGGGGGGAGAAAATGGCTTACTTGATCACGAAATCGCTTACATTATGTTGCGAGATGAAAACCCAGATTATATCCGCGCCTTCATGCAGCCTAAAGTGATGTGCATTCCGGCCAATGTCACAACAGGTGCCGAAATTCGGCCTACCCGTTGCGGTTTCGTGTTTTCAGTAACCCCTTCCGGTTATTTACAAATGCGTTATACCAAACGAAAACGCTCCATTACTTGGAAACAGGACAAAACAACTCAAGCGGCCGTGCGATATTTAGAAAATCGCTTAGAGAGCGATTCACCTTATATTTTTCGAGCCACTTTGCAAGCTGGACAAGGTTTGATTTGTAATAATGTTTTACATGATCGCTCAAGCTTCACAGATTCAATAGAATCGAAGCAACAACGTTTGCTTTATCGGGCGCGTTATTATGATCGTATTGCAGGTACTTCATAATCGAAAAAAGCCTCAACCCCTTCCCTTCGACAAGCTCAGGGCACACGGGGTTGGCGTGTAGAGCAATCCGTATCCTATCAAACCCAATAATCACCCAGATTGCAGGATAACCCATTTTAAAATAACAACATGGTTCTATCAGATTACGTCAACACTTTTGGTCAAGATTTATTACGGCGCTACGGCGAGCGAATACACAAACTCACAATCAATGCCAGTTTCACCTGTCCAAACCGAGACGGTACGAAAGGGCGCGGCGGTTGTACTTTTTGTAACAACGTTTCTTTTAACCCCAATGCCCGTCATCCCTCTTCCATAGCCAGCCAACTGGACAGCGGCCGTAAAGTCATTGCCAAACGCACAGGAGCGCGGCGTTTTATCGCCTACTTTCAAGCTTATACCAATACTTATGCTGATATTCAGTATTTAAGCACACTCTATGAACAAGCGCTTGCAGAACCAGATGTTATCGGTTTATCTATTGGCACACGCCCAGATTGTCTCTCAGACGACGTACTTGACTTATTAGCCCATTATCAAAAACAGGGTTATGAAATCGGGTTAGAATTAGGCCTACAATCCGCCTTTGATCACACATTAGAACGCATCCAGCGCGGCCATGATTTCGCAACCTATCAACAGGCCGTCCAAGCCACCCGACAACGTGGTATTCCCATTTGTACCCATCTCATCATCGGATTACCAGGTGAAAAACGTTGGCATAACTTAACCACGCTAGATCGCGTTTTGGCACTCGGCGTAGAAGGATTAAAATTACACCCCCTACATGTTGTTAAACACACCATTTTAGCCAAGCAATGGCGAGAAGGCAGTTATCAACCCCTAGACTTCTCCACTTATGTCTCCATTGCCGCCGACATGATAGAACGAACACCACCTGAAATCCTCTATCATCGCGTCACCGCAACCGCCCAAAGAGACATTTTGCTCACCCCAAAATGGTGTAACCAAAAATGGGCCGTACTCAATGCCATCACAAGCGAATTACATCGCCGTAATAGTCAACAAGGCAAGATTAAACAGGGGTTTATTAGAGACGCGAAGCATCGCGTCTCTACTGTAGAGACGTGATGCCTCGCCTCTCAATGGCTCGCGTCTTTGTAAGTCCCTTCGCCAAAAATGTGCTTCAGTACTTACCCCATTGAGATACAACTCATTTCCCATTGATTCAATTAAATTATAGTTAAGGTATAAACTATGGAACTAGTCTGTCCAGCGGGTAATTTACCCTCATTAAAAGCCGCCGTTGATAACGGCGCGAATGCCGTCTATATTGGTTTTCGTGATGATACCAATGCCCGACATTTTGCCGGCCTCAATTTTACACTGGCCAAAATGGAGCAAGGTATTCGCTATGCACAAGAACGTAACGTGCGCGTTTTTATAGCCATTAACACTTATCCACAACCCAAAGGTTGGGCACGCTGGAGCGAGGCCGTCGATCAGGCAGCAGAATTAGGCGTAAACGCCCTGATTGTAGCGGATATAGGCGTAATGGATTACGCGACGGAACGGTGGCCCGATTTACCCCGACACCTTTCCGTACAAGGTTCCGCCACAAATTATGATGCCATTCGTTTTTACCATAAACACTTCGGCATTCGGCGCGTCGTCTTACCCAGAGTGCTATCACTCTCCCAAGTAGAACAGGTTATCAAAAATAGCCCCGTCGATATCGAACTCTTCGGATTTGGAAGCCTATGTGTCATGGTAGAAGGCCGTTGTTTACTCTCCTCTTATGCCACAGGCGATTCACCCAATACCTTTGGAGCCTGTTCACCAGCACACGCAGTAGAATGGCGTGAAACAGAAAAAGGCCTAGAAACACGTTTAGGCGGCATCTTAATTGATCGACGTGGCGCAGGAGAAAATGCCGGCTATCCCACCCTCTGCAAAGGCCGTTTTAATGTCGGTAAACAAACCTACTATGCCATTGAAGAACCGACCAGTTTAAACACTTTAGAAATGCTCCCAAAACTGCACGCAGCCGGAGTCAAAGCCATTAAAATTGAAGGCCGCCAACGTAGCCCCGCCTATGTTGCCCAAGTCACCCGTGTCTGGCGAGCAGCCCTAGATGCCTGTCAACGCGATCCAAGCGCCTATACCCCCCAAGCCAGTTGGTTAGCCGAACTCGGTAAAGTATCAGAAGGGACACAAACCACTTTAGGCGCTTACCACCGCCCTTGGCAATAAAACAGTTATCAGTTATCAGTTATCAGTTATC
>JAYQWI020001126.1:0-1655 GCA_035871815.2 Candidatus Parabeggiatoa communis | reverse complement strand
CGTTGGCTCATCCGTTAATCGCTATTTGTTAGAACGGGTAGCGGAAGTCGGCCGAGGCGAGGCCTTTTATGTGCGTCAGGATGAGGGCAGCCAGAAAGTGATTGACCAGTTTTTTAAACGGGTTGATCGCCCGGCCTTAGCTCATCTTGAAATCGACTGGGGCAATTTGGATGTCAGCGAACTTCAACCTGCCAAAATCCCTGATTTATGGGCAGGCCAACCGATTCGTATTCATGGACGGTACACTCACGGCGGTGAAGAAACGATAACCGTGCGTGGGCGAAGCGGGAAATGGCCTTATCAACAACAATTACGTGTTCGACTACCTCAAAACGAATCAGCCCATGAAGCGATGGCAACCGTCTGGGCGCGTCAAAAGGTGCGCGAATTGATGAACCAAATGGTACGCGCTAGGCAAACCAAAGCACTGATTGAAGCCATCACACAAATCGGTTTGACTTATCGACTCATGACGCAATGGACAAGCTTTGTCGCAGTAGAAGAAAAGGTGGTTAATGTTGGCGGGAAACTAGAAACCGTTGTTCAAGAGGTAGAGATGCCAGAAGGGGTTTCTTATGAAGGCGTATTTGGTGAAGCACCCGCGCCAGTACCAGCAGCGGTTACGAAAGGTTTTAGAAGTAGTGGAGGCTTCATGCCACAAAGGCCCCAAGCCTTATCATCACCGGCGCCGAGAATGAGGCACCGCAGTCGTGGTCAGCCACCATCACCACCCATTTCAGCCCCAGCCTATCGATCCTCACCAAGTTCAAGCTATGACAGCCCCACCTTGGGTAGCAGCAAAACGCGCTCATTGATGAGTGGCCAAAATACCGTCACATTTGAAGCGGGTAAAGCCAGTTTAAGTGAGCAAGCCAAACGTGTTTTAGAACTACTGGCAATAGAGATTTGTCAGAAGAGTTCTCAGATCAAGAGAATAGTGATTACGGGTCACACAGATAACAGCCAACTTGATGATTTTAAAAACAAATTATCAAAAGCACGCGCTGTGGCCGTGGCTGAATATTTGAAGACACAGTGTGCTGCACTGAGCTACACTCGACTGATTATCAGGGGACGTGCCGATTTACGGCCCATTGCAGATAATAATACAGAAGCAGGCCGTGCCAAGAATCGGCGTGTAGAGATTAAAATTATAATGTAGGGACAAACTCTTGTGGTTGCCCTTTGTAGGGGCAATCCTTTGTGGTTGCCCTTTTGAATAATGAAGAAAAATAAACGCAAAAGACGCAAAAGACGCAAAAGGCGCTAAAGACGTTCAGTAGAAAAATCTAGCGTCTCTTGCGCCTCTTGCGCCTCTTGCGTTAAAAAAAATACCCAAGTCTCAATTGGCGAATTTGCCCAACAGCCTGTCAAGCCTAAAGCTCAAAATGGCCTGATGCTTTACCAAATCACTTCAACAACTTGAGCGTCGGTTATTTTTTGATCTTTTGTAATCAGAGGTAGCCCTAATTCAAGAGCGGTTGCGGTGATAATTCTATCTGGCATATCTGGAATAAGTTGACGTGATATGGATTCCATGGCACGAATCGTTGACAGTTCAATTTGAACCAATTGGTAATTAATCGGTTTTGTCTCTAATAACTTGATTAAATTATTGATAGATTCGCTTGGAATGCGGAATTTTTCAATCAAAT
>JAYQWI020001125.1:0-3606 GCA_035871815.2 Candidatus Parabeggiatoa communis | reverse complement strand
TTGGTTTTCTTTTGGGCTAACCGACGGCAGGTGGCGGCTTAGCACGTAGGTTGGACTGAGCTTGCGAAGTCCAACGCTAAAAACTCAATTTATTTTCAAGGTTTGTTGGACTTACCGAAGTCAGTCCAACCTACAAACTACACTTAGTCCAAGTCGCGTTAGGCGGGTGTTGCTTAGAATAACAAGGCGTTGGAGCGAACAATTTACGTCCATGAAAAGTACCGCTCAACATTGGGCATTAGCAAGTGAGAATAAACATGGAAAATAGAGAAATCTATTCTCTCTTAGATAACTTTTTCAACATAAGAGAGTTATCTAATAATAAGGACAAATATGATTGGCAAGCAATTATGTCTGCTTTAAGTAACTATCAAAAGTGGCTATCCGAAATTGCTAAAACATTTCCAGGAAAACAAGAGTATTCAGATGAGCATATTGCTGAACAGATATTTGAAAAAGAACAACCACAACAAGAAAAAATTTTTTACAAATATCATGTTTTTGCAATTGTAGAATGTGTTAAGAAAATCGAAAATGAATTAACGAAGATTCAAAAGAAAGGGGTAGCAGTCGATGATAGATATGTAAAAGGAAATTTAGCTTTATTGAAAGATATTGTTATTGATTCCTATGAATTTATTGGTCAGTATGAGGAAAATATTTTAAAAGAAGATGCAACTCACAAAATACGCCGACAAAGAAATTTTGCTAGTGATGACATATTTTTTTGTTCACAAAATTTATTAAAAAGGCATTTTTATTATAATGATATTACATTTTCCTCCATACCTATATTTTTAATTAGGCAATCTATTGAAACAAAAATATTAAAGTCACTTGGAATAGGTTTAATTCTTAATAGTTCAGGCAAACCAGCAAAATATAAATTTGAACAAATAGTAGAGTTTGTATTTCAAAGCAGGTATGTGAAATTACCAATAAAAAAATCTGTTCTTCTCAAAATATTTCAGTGGTCTAATTACTATATCCATTATGGAACAATGTACTATCACTGGGAAATAATGTGGGCACATAGGATTTTACAACCTCTATTTGAGGGGGGGAAGGGTAAGTCTATGATAAAGCTTTATGGCTCAATTAAAATTGATAAAGAATATTTTGAACGACAGTTTGAGGTTGATTTTTTAAAACATCTTGATATAGAGAATGGTAAAATAACTAAGTCTTCACCTGAAGCAATAGTTGAGTAAAATTAATTAATCCTTTCAGCCAATGCAAAAATTCGCTTAACTGAAGAGAAGTGTTAGGAAAAAATATGTTTAGCTAATTTAAACGGACTCTTTACACTCTTTTGTAAAATCCAAAAGACTGTAAGGAATCCGTTAAATGAAAAAAGAGAAAAAATAATTGGGGTCAGAGTAAAATTAATTCTAACTATGCCAAAAAACGGGCTGAAAACCATTTACGCCAAAAAGCCTCAATATTATTGGACATCTTGGCGAACAATCCGTATCAAACACCACCCCCTTATGAAAAATGGGTAGGCGATTTAGAAGGCGCTTATTCGAGACGAATTAATATACAACCTCGTTTGGTATATCAAGTAAGTAGAGACGCACGGCCGTGCGTCTCTACTAAAAACTGTCAAGGTGATACGGATGTGGTCGCATTATGAATAATAGATTGTCATGATTGGCGCTGATTTGATTTATAAACCTTCGGGGTTTTCCAAACCTCGAAGGTTTTTTTTTGCGTGTGTGCTATATTAAGTCATCATGTTGAAGCGGGAATTGGGGGCTTCGCTCAATTCGCTCAATTAATACAATCACTTATTGACGTTTTATTGATTTTCTTGGATAGAACGCAGATTTAACTGATTGTCATGATTTGCGCTGATTTTTAGAATAGTGATAACTGATAACTGATTTCTAGAACGTTAATTTACACGTCCCTAAAATCCCCACTAAATCAATCCACAATCTGCCTCAAAATACCATAATCACCGCATTCAAATCTTAAAATGATAAGAGAGTGCCAATGTTGGCACCTTAAAACCCGATACGACTTTAAATGAATAGTCAAGATATAATAGCCCACCTGAAACAAGAAAAATGGGTTTTAAGAAATATAAAAGGTAGCCATCACCAATTTATACACCCACAAAAACTTGGACGAGTGACTGTTCCTCATCCCAAAAAGGATTGACCAAAAGGTACATGACGTAGTATTTACAAACAAGCCGGTTGGAATTGGCCTTCACTTCGTTTTAAAAAGATAATGAATTTTCCCGTTGTCGTTCATAAAGACTCTGATTCTGCTTATGGTGTCACTGTTCCTGATTTACCGGGTTGCTTTTCGGCAGGTGACACTTTAGATGAAGCTTTAGAAAATACTAAAGAAGGCATTGAGTGCCATATTGAAGGGTTGTTAATGGATGATGAATTTCTCCCGATTCCTCAAGCCATTGAAAAACATTATCAAAACCCGGATGACTCAGATGGTATTTGGGATTCAGTCCGTGTTGATATTTCAAAGTTTGATGACATGATTGATTAAAAGCCACGGAATGACACGGAAAGCACGGAATATTTCCGTGTTTTTCCGTGTTTTTCCGTGGCAAAATCTATCGAATCAAATCACACAAGTCATTGATCCCTACGAACCCCCTTTTTGTAAAATCGCTGAAGGCGGCTGTTGTAATATAGAATACGTGCCTAAAATCCCCGCTAAACCTATCCCTAATCCTCCTCCGATTATCCCGATTATGGCTATCCAAATATTAAAATGATAAGGGAGTTCAAAAATATATTCGGCAAGCACATAAGCTATGCCACTGGCCATCAATGCGGCTAACATGCCGGCCAGTATGCCCAGTGTGATAAATTCTGCACCTAATCCCAATAAAACTTGGCGGCGTGTTGCGCCTAATGTTCGCAATATCGCGCCTTCATATAATCGTTCTTCATGACTTGCCTCAATCGCGGCATATAACACCATTAATCCGGCTAATAAGGTGAATAAAAAAACGTATTGTACGGCGTTAGTCGCACGAGTCATCAATTCGCGTACTTGTTTTAACAGGCTTTTGACATTAATCACGGTAATACTGGGAAAGTCATGAATTAATGTTGGGATGACATCAAAGCGGTTGTCTGGTAAATAGAAACTGGTGACATAAGTTTTGGGTAAGGCTGCTATCACATCTGGGGAGGCGACTACAAAAAAATTCACCTCAAATCTATCCACTTGGACGGCACGTATACTCAAAACTTTGCCACTGATCGTTTGCTCTGCTATCCGAAATTGCAGCGTATCGTCCAGTTTAATGCCCATCGTTTCCGCAAAACCTTGTTCTACAGAAAACGCTTGTTGGGCTGTTTCATGCTGAAAAGTGCCCGCGATAATACGATTACCCGCTGGCAAAGTGCTGGCACTGGATAAATTAAATGTCCGTTCGATAAAACGTTTTGCTCGCTTATTCGTATAATTTTCGGCTAACACGGGTTCATTATTTATCGCGATAAATCGCCCCACTGCCATCGGGTATAGCTGATTAGACAGTGTGCTGGTGTGCGTTTCAAAACGCTGAAGATCAGCTTCTTGAATATTAATAATAAAATGATTCGGTGTGCCTTCAGGTAAACG
>JAYQWI020001124.1:0-18424 GCA_035871815.2 Candidatus Parabeggiatoa communis | reverse complement strand
CTCAAAAAGATTCAAAACTCGCAAGTTATTGATTTCATTAAGGTGTAAAATGGGACCGGTATCAGTGATAACTTGAGTCATTAGAAAGCCCCCATTCCACATCACGTTTCAAAGCATCACGTTGATATTCAATTTCTTCTAAGGTGTCAGTGCCAAGAGTCTTCAATGCTTGTTCACGAGAAATCGTGCCTAATAAATAAGCCTCTGTTATGGCTTCTTGATAGAGGAGGGATATGCCTTTGCTAACCGCTTGTGCCAGTATAGTTGCTTCATTGACTCCGCGTTGTGTGATAAGAAAGGTTAATTGTTCGCCTAATGCTATGTTTTTCATCATATTTTTGTAGTATTCAACATGAACGCAAAATAAATTTGGAACGAAAAAAGTTGGGAAACAAAATTACCCTGTGTGAGCATAATCAAATTGTTTTTCTCTGGCAATCGCGAGTGTGCTGCTAACTTGTGCTTCATCGTGCCATGATTGAAATTTTTTAATGCGGTTGAAATTAATTGAATTTTGGGATAATTGATTCATCACTGTTCTTCCACAATCTTAATTTCTTCCTCAGTCAATCCGTAGAGTTGATAGACGAGTTGATCGATTTGTGCTTCTAGGGCAGATGTGTCGGCTTTGGGGTTGGTGCGTTTGGTGGTTAGGATTTGTGTTACTACACTTTCAATAGATAAACTTCCAGTTTGAAAAATAGGAATTTGTGAAACATATTGAGCAATGAATCTCACAAAGTTTCCCCTAATTTGCGTACTTATTTTTGTATAAAACCAATAAACAAGCCTGCTATTGAGTAAGCCAAGTAACCCTATTTGGTTAGTAGGTAAAAGATACAAAGTATTTGCTAAATAAAAACCTTTCTCATCAAACGCAAATTTACTCTCTTGTGCTATATCAGGATAAACAATCTTTGGTTGTTCAAATTCTTGCCAATACGCGATATTATCTTGAATTTCATACCATTTATAACTACCAGCCTTTCTGCCACCTACAATGCCTGGAGTAAGTCTTTCTTTGTATTGATGAAGATGATTATGAATAGCTGGATATTTTTCTATATCAATTCCACGTCGCGTAAAAATAAGCCATAAATCAGGATTCTCAATTATCCACCGCTTAACATCTCTCCCACGCAAAAAGGGTTTTAACAATTCAGCTGATGACGGATGTTCAGCAATTAACTGATCACGAGTAGTACGATCTACTACAAAGGCTTCGTTAAATCCTGTTTTGATTCCATAATAAAACCGCCCATTCACATATTCACCTAGCGGCTTACCTGCCCGGCGTAGTTTTTCAAGTAAACGCAAAACCGTAGGTACTTCTAATCGCCATCCATCTGCTGTTAATTCTTTTTGGGCAATAAGAAAACTATTGGTTTGAAATTCAGTGTCAAAATTTTCAAGAGATTGTCCTGTTTTCCAACTTAAAGTGCGGGAATGATGTCCGTTAGGTTTTGATTTTTCTAAAATAACAATACTTGGGTAGGCAATTGCTGTAAAAACTGGGGCATCACCGAAATCAATTAATTGATGTACTGTGGTTTGACTGCCTAAAAAGGCGCGTAATTTTTTACCATAACCAGCACGAAAATATTTGTTTGAAGAAATAAAAGTTAATAAACCCTTTTCCTTTAATAATTGGAATCCACGCTCGTAAAAATAAACATATAAATCAGCTATACCAGTATAACAACTGTATTGCTTTTGGAATATTGGCTTTAATTCTATAATTTTTTCTTGCCTGACATAAGGCGGATTCCCAATCACCACATCAAACCCATCACTAACACCAAACATCCACTCCGCATCAAAAAAATCCGCCGACGCATTTTGATCATAAGGATTCCACTTCGCCAAGCGTTCCGTTGTATCACGGGCAAATCCATCTTTTAATAGCAGTTCGCTAATCTCAGCGCGAATGTGTTGATCACGTTCACGATACTTATTTTTTGTTTTAGGTGTTCGTGCCGTGAAATGGCTTGCCCGCACTTCTGTCAGTTCTTTTTCCTTTGCGTCAATTTTAGGATTGCGGAGCGTGGCTTGTTTGGGTTTCTCCAATCCAATCAAAGTATTAGCAGCGACAAATTTCGTTTCAAGATTAGGTAACGGGCGCACCCCACGATTTTCACGACTCTCATCAATTTTTTGATCCACCAGTAGCGATATGAAAAAACGTAATTTGGCAATTTGTACCGCAATCGGTTGAATATCAATACCAAAAATACCGTTTTGAATTAGATAAAGTTTGCGCCCATAGTCTAATTCATTGCGAGTGAAGGCTTGTTCAATATCCTCAATCGCTTTATCCCGAAAGGTGCTATCGGGAATTTCTTTGGCTTTAGCGATTTGTTGCTCTTTCCAACGCGCATTATTAGGATCAAGTTTGCTCAAAATAGACACCAATTTATGCAAGCCGCCCATTGGAAATGCGCCCGAACCACAAGCGGGATCCAGCATTTTGATCTGATCTATAGCTGTTATTAATTGTTCTACTTCATCTTCATTAAAGCCATGATTTTCCTCATTGTAGCCAACCAAGGTGCGGAGTTGCGTATTGAGTTGCGGGTTTTTTGAACCCTTGCTCAATAATTGGGTTTCCAAATAAGCGATTAACGATTCATCAACCATGTAATTGACGATTTCACGGGGCGTATAAAAAGAGCCGGTTTGTTTACGGGCAGTGGTGCCCGTTTCTGGATTATAAGCCGCTAATAGATTTTCAAAGACTTTGCCCAATAATTCAGGATCAAGGGCAATTTCTTCTTCAATCGGCGTATTTTCAGCGATGGTGAATTTATAGCGATTTAAAATATTGATGATGCCTTGCACTCGGTATTTTTTATTTTTCGTGCCATAAGCGGCATTTAAATCAACCGTTTGAGGTGTGTCGGTGAAAAACAGAAAATCTGGCACACACAGCACGTTATCACATCGATTGGAAAAACCATCAACTCGTAGCACGATTTCTTCGCCATTGACTTTAATTCTTTTATCTAAACACTCAAATAGCCCTCCATTGAGAAATGGAATATTGGCAAAAAACACATCAAAGGCATCTTTGGCATTTCTAAAATAGCCTTCATAGCGATAAACATTATGCACCATATAATGTTGATCACGTTGCCCGTTTTTACCCTGGCCCCTAAATTTGCGATTATGAGGTTTATCAAGGGTATTCATTTCTTGATTTAGAGTCGTAAAAAACAGATTTTGTAAAATAGCCTTATAATAGGTACTGCCTTTAGCATCCTTATAATAAAGGATTTCATCCAAGAGACTTTTATCAAATAATGTGGCGGGTATTAATCCTCGCTCTTTGAGAAACCAAACAAAAATGAGGCGCGTAATGAGACGAATCACACTGATATGGTTGTGCGTTTCATCATCTCCCGCCTCTTTAGGAAAAGTAACCGATTGCACTGCCCAAAAATACCAATCCGCAATTTCTTTGAAAAAGCGTTTATTGAGTTCAGAAGTATCCAACACTTTTTCCCAAGCCTGATGGAGCGCGACAAAGCTATCAATTTTCAGATGGGCGCGTAATACTTCCAAAGAAAAATCACAAAGAATTTCAACATGGGCGCGGTGCGGCTGATTAAAATCAATGTCTTTAATGAGGATCACTTTTTCAAGAACATCTTTGGATTCATCACGTTTATGCAGCCGCCGATTGATAATCGCAAGCGTTAACGTTTCGCCATGTTTAAATAATACCAATACGGGCTGAGGAAATGATTTATTGATTTCTCTGGTAATTTTAGATAAAGCAGTGCGACTATAGCTTTTTTCTTGTAAAGTGATGGCAAAAAATAAATAAGATTCTATGATCGTGTTATCAATTTTTTGATTGACACTGAATAAATCATCCGATGCAGACATTTCTTCATCGGTTAATTGAAAGAGTAGGGAGACTGACTGCCATTCATTAAATAGTGCATTGGCTTGATTAAATTTTTGCCCATCAAGCAAGTCGATAAATTCATCGGGCGTATCGTAATCTATACGTTTTTGGCTGTCATAGCCTAAGGCATTAAAAAAAGCAATGGCATTGTCTTTCATCGTGCTGCCGTGACTGAAGTTTTTTAATGCAGTTGAGATGCTTGTTTTGATTTGGAGTGTGTTCATTGTGTGTTTTTAAATACCTGATTTGGTTCGCGCTGTATTGTTTGACTGGTGGTAAGCACAAGGATTCAATTTCTCGCAGTGTTTTCAGCTTCATAGCACTGGCTTCATGCAAATCCAACGCGGTTTCATGTACCACGTCAAGGATTGATTTATTCATCGTTGTTCACCTCAATTAACTTTTTTTGCTCAACCAATTTTTTTAGTGTGACATTATCATATATCAATTATCGGCTGATTTAATCACCAGCCAAGAAATCAATTCAAAATCTTCGCTATCGCTATCTTTTATCTGCTGTTGGGTGTCAAGTAATTTTCCACCCCGCCCGGCAAATAAATTACCAGAATGACGTTTTTTAAACAAGCGCACGATTGATGCAACGGCTTCAGCAAGTAAGTCATTGTAAAATCCCATCGAAGCTCCTTCTTTTGTCTCTCTATCAAACAAGCGACATAAGTCTTGATAAGCTTCCGTTTTGCCAACGCAAAGTTTTTGGAATATAAGCAGGGTTTCTTTGGGGCGAGTAAAGTTATATTTTACCGAATCATTATCAAGCACATAAACCAAAAAGAAAGGTTGCAATGGATTGATATTTTCAGATTTATCCTTTTTTTGAGTAAACGGTTTTGGTTTGTATTCTAAGCAAAAAATAACCCCAGGGCTTATTTGCCAATTGTTATCATGATAAGGTGGCACAATCGCATATAAACCATAAGGGACTTGTTCTAATTGCCGTTGTTCAAGATAGTGTCTTAACTCAACCCGAAAATCATCCAAGGTAAATTCATTTAAAGTGACGCCCTCATCAAAATCTTCTAAATCCAATATTTCAGTTTTGAGTCGTTTAAGTTGTTGATCCCGAAAGCTGATTTCTTCTTGGGCTTCTTCTGGTGTGAGGAGATTATCCTTAGAAGTCCCGGCAATATCCACTAAAGCCATCCGTGCTTCCACCCTATCTTTCAAATTAATATAATCATCTAAATCTTCGGTGGGCCAAAAATTGACTAATTGCACCGTTTGGTTACGACTATTAAGTCGATCAATGCGCCCAAAGCGTTGAATAATCCGCACAGGATTCCAGTGAATATCATAATTAATCAGGTAATCACAGTCTTGCAAATTTTGCCCTTCAGAAATACAGTCTGTGGCAATCAGTAAATCAATTTCTTGACTTTTATCTATATTATCAAAGAGATCCCGTTCTTTTGACCGTGGCGAAAAGTGCATCAGGATATCTTCAAAATCATGTTTGCCTAAAGTGGTTTTATGGGTATGCCCTGATACCATAGCAATATTGACGCTTAACGCTTTAGTTGCCCATGTTTCTAAAGCCTTATAAAGATAAATGGCGGTGTCGGCAAAAGCCGTAAACACTAATATTTTACGGTTAGCTTTATCGTCTTTATTCGTAGTGGGGTGGGCTACCTTATTAGCAATCAGTTCTTTTAGTTTAACGAGTTTCGCATCCCTTTCAATCGTAATGGATTTGGCAGCGTCATGGAGTGATTGCAATTGTGCCTTATCTTCCCGTAAATCAGCGAGCCAAGCATCAACATTAAGATGAGCAAATTTGAAAACGAGTTTCTGACCCATTTGTAAGGCCTCTTTTAATTCCTCATCATCCAGCGTCTCAGGATTTAATTCAGCAAAATCAAAACTTGGGTTTTCCGATTGCGCCGTTTTAAAACGGGTTATTTTCTTTTCCAATGCCTCAATTTTTGTCACCGTGCGTTCCATAGTGAGTGCAAAGGCATAAACGGCACTTTCCAAACGTTTCAAAAAATTGACTTTCATCATACCAATCAAATAATGCTCTTGTTGCTTAGATTGTTTGATTTTATAATGATCCTGATATTCTGCTCTGACATAAGCCGATGGATTAAAAACCGCCAATTTGTACTTTGAAATCATTTCATTCAAAGCTTGATAAGATAGAAATTGCTTTTGTATATCTATCTCAGAAAAAATCGCAATGGGTGGCAACCGTTTTGGAAAATCTCCCAATTCTGCAATTGTTGCTTGATAATACTGTTCAATATGTTTTCTGGAACGGGCAATCGTCAACTCATCCAATAATTTAAAAAAATCAGAACCCAGTTTTTCTAACAAAACATTTTTATGACGCGCACCGCTGCGCTCTGCCCATTCTTTAAAATACTTTTGTGTGTTATCCAAAGTACTTTTAATACTCTGAATACCCAGACTTTCTTGAAAAGCATTGTCTTGTCCTTCAGTAAAAAAAGCAAGCTGATTGCGTAAATCTTTTAAATCCGTATTAACGGGCGTTGCGGAAAGCAGCAAGACTTTGGTTTTTGCAACCCCTTCTTTTTTAAGAATGTCATCCAACAAGCGATTATAGCGGCTTTTACGAATAACTAAACCAAATTCATCTTTTTTATCGGCAGTGTTATTTCTAAAATTGTGTGATTCATCGATCACAACTAAATCAAAAGCGCCCCAATTAATCGTTTTTAAGTCAATATCTCCCACCTTGCCACTGTCACGGCTTAAATCGGTATGAGACAATACGGTATAACGAAAACGATCTTGTGTAAAAGGATTACGTTTATCGCTGGTGTTGTTATATTGTGTCCAATTTTGTCTGAGTTTTTTAGGGCAAAGAACGAGTACATTATAATTAAGTGATTCAAAATGCTTGATAATGGCTAGGGCTTCAAAGGTTTTTCCTAAACCGACACTGTCGGCAATAATGCAACCGTTATGTTTATCCAATTTTGCAAGGGCACTTTTTACCCCATCTTGTTGAAAATCATATAATTTATTCCAAATTTGTGTTTCATAAAAATGCGTTCTTGCTTCAAGAATACCCGTATTGGCTTGTTCTTCAAGGAATTGTTTAAATAGATGATACAGGGTTTTGTAATAAACCAATTCAGGTGCTGTTGGCAAATACAATTGTTCTAAATATTCTAAAACGTCTGCGGTTACGTCTTTAACCCATTTTTCATCATCCCAAAGCGCATCAAACCACACTTTTAAGTCACGGCGATCCTGCTCGTTATCAATGATGAGATTAAGTTCAATATTGGGCGTATTGGAAAAACCCAAACCACGTAGAGTAAAATTAGAACTGCCTAAAAGGGCTGCGTCATTGTTGTTCATAAGATACATTTTGCCATGCAAAAAATTGGACTGCCGAATGGATTTAATTTGGACTTTTTGTTTAATCCAGTCAGCGCAATCTTTGGCAATTGGACTTTGTTTGAGGCTATCTTTTAGGCGTTTGAGGCGATCTTCTTCAATCCTAAAGGCTTTGAACTCGGTTTTGCTGGGATCAATAGACTTAATAAAGTGAGGTTCACCAAACAGAAATCGCATACCATCAATATTGATCAGTTTTGATTTTAATTTGGCAAAGGCATAGATCGTAAAATAAGCAGAGACAATTGATAGGCTTGAACCTGTTGCAATATTTTCTTGTAGAAAAGCACCAACCGTACCCCTTTGGTGATTGTCTCGTAGGTGAGTATTTTCTTCTGATGAATTTTTTATTGGGTTTTGTAACATCACTTTATTTTAAAGTTTTCGATTACCGGTTGAGTTTTTTGCTTTTTTGACTCTACCGCAAAGGCCTATAAGCGTTTTCAAATTTTCTGTAGTGGTCAGATTGATCTTGAACCTGATTAATTATTAATCAGCGTAAATCATGACAATCAGTGCAATTAGCGTTCTATCAGGTTTTTAGATGTGCTCCAACCCTCCCGTTCGGTTTAACATTCTATCGGCCACTACACGTTTTCCAATCTACCCTTTGATTTTAACCAATTCTTTTAACAAGCCTTCCAATCCACCATAGACTGATAAACTATCAATATTTTCAGTGACTTTTTCCAATACCTCAAGTTCTTTTAATCGTAAAGCCGTTGGGTTATCTTCCATCACTTTAGCCGTATTCAGTAATGAACGAGTCGATGCCGTTTCCTCACGCCGTTTAATTAAATTCGCTTGCGCGGTTTTTTCAGCTTCCACGACTTTGCTCAAAATCGTTTTCATTTCACCTGGCAAAACAATGTCTTTCACACCCACACTGTGTATTTCAATGCCCAATTCAGCCGTTTTGTCGCGGATATAGGCGAACACTGACTCATCAATCACCGTTTTATTTTCGAGCAACTCATCCAAAGTACGTGTGCCCATCGCGGCGCGTAAACCAAATTGCAATTCTTTATAAAGATACTCTGTCGGCTGAGATAAAGTCGATAGTGTACGCAACACCTCTTTGATCCGATAAGTGGCTGTCAAATTGACACGCAAACTGATTTTATCCTTGCTCAGAATTTCTTGCCCCGAAACGTCTAGGTTTTGCAAGCGGGTATCCCAAATATCGATATTCAAATTATGGTTAAATTGCCAATAAGCGTGTAAACCAGGCGACAACGTTTTAATGCACTGCCCATCGACATACAATAAGCCAATTTGATTTTCAGGCACCTCTCGGCTATAAATGAAATCACGCATTTTTTGCGTTGGTACACCCGTTTTGCTATGCAAAAGCTGCGCGGCTTTCTCAGACGGAATATCAAAAGAGTCTGAAATATCAATGACTTCCGTCGTGATATCCACAATCCCTTTCCAATAGAGTGTACGAGTCGAAGGCGGTAAAATGTCTGCCAATAGCCCATTTTGAGATAATAAAGCGATTTCTTGGGGCCCCAATTCAATGATCGTAAAATAACGCGCTACCATCTCGGGGAGTGTTTTAATCAACAGATCAGTCAAAGGATGCAAAAACTCAGGCTCCGATAAATCATAACGTTCTACCTGAATTTTCTGCTTAGGATCAAAATAATGATAAGTGCCAGGCTCTAAAAAATTCAAAAAATCTTTTTCTTTAAACAACAAAGCGCGTTCATTTTTATGAACGATAAACTCACGCACTAATTGTTTTAGTACATCGGTTTTGGTGTGCAAAAGCTGCGCGGCTTTCTCAGGCGGAATCTCAAAAGAGTCGGAAATATCAAAGATTTCCGTCGTGATATCCACCACTCCTTTCCAATAGAGTGTACGACTAAAAGGCGGTAAAATCTCTGCCAACACCCCATTTTTAAACAATAAAGCGATTTGTTGGGGCCCCAGTTCAATGAACGTAAAATAACGTGTCATCTGTTCGGGATAGGTTTTAATCAAAAAATCGCTCAAACGATGCGAAAACTCAGGCACCGATAAATCATAATGTTCTAGCTGAATTTTGCGCCAAGGATCAAAATAACGATAACTGCCAGGCTCTAAAAAATTCAAAAAATCGCCCTCTTTAAACAACAAACCGCGTTCATTTTTACGAACAATCAATTTACGAAATAAAAACATCATTTGCTGCTCCTTTGCCATTTTGCGTTTCTGTTCTTGCTTGCTTTTAATAATCGCCGTTTCAAGTTCCGCGAGTCTCTTCAAACCTGATAACATATTAATTGACTCCAGGTTTTTGCCAATATCAGTAGATCGAAAAGCGGCCCGATTTTCGTTCCCAATTTATTTTGCGGCCCGATTGCGGCCCGATTTTCGTTCCCAATTTATTTTGCGGCCCGATTGCGGCCCGATTTTCGTTCCCAATTTATTTTGCTTTTATTTGTTTTCAAACGACTGAATATATTAAGAAAATGTAGTGTAAAGCGTGTTGCCATTTGCATTTTGCAAATAAAAAAAATGACCGTCTTCACATGCTCGGAACGGGTGATAATTTGCGACAAGCCGGATTTAATCTGCCCGTCAGTCGGATCGTTCCTCAAAACGGTTAGGCCCAAAGGCCTAAACGCTCAAAGTTGAAAACAACTGAACGGTGGGAAAAAACCAGGCAGGCCGTACCCATTATCACACAGGCCCCTAACATGCTGTGATACTTGGCAAACCGCTATCAGGAAATAACAAATAATACCCTAAACGATCCACCGCCTACCACTGAAGACAGTCAAACGTGATGTGGAATCGAACCACAAGCCTTATGGCTATCCAAAAGTAATGATTTTTAAGATCATTTATTGGAGTTAGAACAGGAATTGAACCTGCGACCCATTGATATCGAATCAATTGCTCTCCCAACTGAGCTATCTAACGAAAGGTGAAAAGGATAAAATCCGTCACTCATCGGTACACACAGGCCAATTTTCAGACACAGTGCGCCAGCCCGGCATACGGAACCGGAGCCGCTGATCAGTTTTAGAATCATACCCACTGTCAAGAGTAGATGATTTAAAAATGAAAGTCAAAACCACTGTAGCGTATTCCCTATTCGTTTTTGACAATTCATTATTATTAACTTGACAATATCACCTTATTCAAACTCAACGTTAAGGAATATCAAAAAAATAAATTATCCCGCAGGGCTATGCACACAAATTATTTGTAACAAACTGTCGGCTCACGCAGAGCCGCAGAGCCGCAGAGAATGAAATAAATTAAACAAACCGGCTTGAATTGCCTTTTGGGATAATTATTTTTTTGGAACTTCCTTAGTTTGAATTTTAATGGCATTGAGGGGAATGGTGGCTTGTTCCACTTGTCATCACAGGAAAGTTGACAGAAAATTTTATCACCTAAAACGCTATGTTTTTTAATGTTTTTTCAAAAGAGGAACGCCGTTTTTTAGTACCAGAAGTGGTGCAGACTTCGGCGATGGATTGTGGGCCGGCGGCCTTAAAATGTCTCTTAGATGGCTTTGGTATTCAAGTGAGTTATGGCCGTCTTCGCGAGGCTTGTCAAACTGATGTGGATGGCACTTCAATTGATACGATGGAAGAGGTGGCAGTGCAATTAGGTTTGGATGCTGTACAGGTGATGGTGCCGGCTGATCATTTGTTGTTGCCAGAAAGCCAAAGTTTGCCCGCTATTGTGGTGGTGCGTTTACCTGATGGTATGACACATTTTGTCGTGGCTTGGCGGCGACATCAGCATTTTGTGCAAATCATGGATCCGGGCACAGGGCGACGTTGGATGCTTCATCAACGTTTTTTGAGTGAGCTTTATATTCATCAGCAGCCAGTGCCGGCCGATGCGTGGCGCGATTGGGCAGGTTCAGAAGGCTTTATTGATCCCCTTTCTCAGCGCATTAAACAATTGGGGGTTGAGGAATCAAAGAGACAAGGGCTGATCGATGCGGTATTGGCTGATCCGAGTTGGTATCCTTTGGCTGTGCTTGATGCAACAACGCGGATGGTGGATGCGATTGTGCGTGCTGGGGGGCTGAAAGCGGGCTTAGAGGCCGATCAGGTGCTTGAGCGTTTTTTTAAACAAGCGTTGAGTTCTAATGAACAAAGTAATATTCCGTTGCCTTATTGGTCAGTACAACCGCAACCGCCTGATCCGAATAATCCAGATGAACTGTATCTGTTATTAAAGGGTGCAGTGTTGATGCAGGTGTTTGGCCAGCAGGAGGAAACGGTACCGTCTACTGAGGAAGTTGAGGAAGAGGAGGCCGATGAAAAAGCGCCGCTTTCTCCTGAATTGATGGCTGCGCTTGAAGAAAAACCGACGCATCCGGGATTGGAAATCTTACGCCTTTTAAAACAGGATGGTTTGTTGATTCCCAGCGTTGTGGTGATTGCTTTGTTTGTTGCGACATTGAGCGTGAGTATTGAGGCGCTTTTGTTTCGTGGGCTATTGGAAATTGGGCAAAGTTTGGAATTGGTAGGGCAGCGCATTGGCGCGGTAGCGGCCATATTGTTTTTTCTGACGGGGGCTTTATTACTGGAATTTCCCCTCAGTTCTATTATGATGCGTGTGTCACGACGACTTGAAAATCGCTTACGAGTGGCCTTTTTGGAAAAAATACCCCGTCTCGGTGATCGCTATTTTCACAGTCGTCTCACTTCCGATATGACGCAACGCGCTCATGAATTGCGTCAACTTCGGGCCTTACCGTCTATTGGAATGAGCTTTATTCGCTTATTGTTTCAGATTATTCTAACAGCAGCCGGAGTTATCTTATTGAATCCGGGCAGTACGCTCATTGCCATTTTGGCGACCTTTTTTGCGGTAGGCATGTCAATTATCAGCCAACCTTTATTAATAGAACATGATTTGCTTCTGCGAACGCATAGTGCGGCACTGAGTCGTTTTTATCTGGATGCATTATTGGGCTTGACACCGATTCGGACGCATGGTGCAGAACGCGCCGTGCGGCGCGAACATGAAAGTTTATTGGTGAAATGGGTACAGGCTAATATGAAGTTCTATCGGGTTCATGCGCTGATAGATGCCTTTTCTGCCATAGGCGGTGCGGGATTTGCCGTGTGGATTTTATTTGATTACATTGGGCAAGGGGGTGAAGCCAGCGGCGTGTTGTTGTTGTTTTTTTGGGCTTTGAAGTTGCCCAGTTTGGGAGAGGGAATGGCGAATGTGATACAACAATATCCTATGCACCGTAATCGTGTATTGAGATTATTGGAACCGTTGAGTGCGCCGGAGGAGACAGAGGATTTAGATAAAGAAGACGAACTCAGATCAAAGCAGGCGGAAACAGAAACAGCTAAATCGGATAAGAATGTTGGTATTACTTTAGATAATTTAACGGTTCAAGCCGGTGGACACCGTATTTTGAATGAGATCACGCTTTCTATCAAGGGGGGAGAGCATATCGCGATTGTGGGTTCTTCTGGGGCAGGTAAATCCAGTTTAGTGGGGGTATTGTTGGGATGGCATCGGCAGTCCAGTGGTGACGTGTTGATTGACGGTATACCATTGAAAGGTAAGGCATTATTGGATTTACGCCGTGATACGGCTTGGGTTGATCCGCAAATTCAAATTTGGAATCGTTCTTTATTGGATAATATACATTATGGTTCACAAACAACGGATGCTTTACCGATGAGTTTGGCGATTGAAAAATCAGATTTATTCGGTGTGCTAGAAAAACTGCCTAAAGGTTTACAAACCCCACTGGGCGAAGGCGGTGGTTTAGTCTCAGGGGGGGAAGGGCAACGAGTGCGTTTAGGGCGAGCGATGTTACATCCCGGGGCACGTTTAGTGATTTTGGATGAACCCTTTCGGGGCTTAGATCGAGAAAAACGGCGTACTTTGCTGACACAAGCGCGTGAATATTGGCATGACGCAACGCTGATTTTTATTTCTCACGATGTGGGTGAAACGCAGACATTTGAACGGGTATTAGTGATAGAAAATGGTGAATTGATTGAAGATGATACCCCCAGTACGCTGCTGGCGCAGCCCGATTCACGTTATCATGCGTTATTGAAAGCTGAGGAAGTGGTGACAAAGGGATTTTGGGAGAGCGCAGCTTGGCGACGATTGTGGTTAGAAAAGGGGGAATTGATTGAAAAAACTCAAAAAGAGTAGTAGGGGCAATCCCTTGACAGTGGGGTAAATTGGATTGATTCTTCGGAATAAATAACATCAAGGCTAGGGCAAAGGATTGCTCCTAATCGAAGGGATATGTAGGGGCAATCCCTTGTGGTTGCCCTTGTATGAAGGGTTCCTATTTCATTCCCAGTGCCAGTTCCCAAACTTTGTTTGATAATTCATTTCTACCCAAGCAAACCTATTGCCGTTTTGATAAATTCAAAAATACCTGCCGCAACCAAGCTATGAGCTATGGATTGCCCTGCTTGATTCAGTTGTTGTTTTTGTTCTTGAGTCAGTATGCCATCTAATTCCTGTCTCCGCGTCCAGTCATTAAAGGATTGTTCATCCCGCACTGCGTGACTTAATTCATTGGCTAACCACCATAATAAAACTTCGGGGTAAATCATATAACCACTTGAATTGTTTCTCACAATCCGCTGCAAAATATGCTGCCAACGTTTCTGATAATCCGTTTCTCTTAGGATGAAGCCTTGTTTTTCTAAGCCGCGCAATTCTTGTTTAAAACTGCTCATATCACGCAATAACCCTGGTTTATTCCATTGGTTTAATGCAATGGTCATCACCACCATCCGTGTCATGGGTTCCCAGAGTCGCCAAGTGTCGTAGAATGTCAACTTAGCGGTTTCGTAAAGTTGTTGTCCTGCTAATATGTGCCGCTGTTGGGATTCTGATTCTCCGTCTTCGTAAGTTTCCCACAGGGCAGAGGCGGCGGCTTGTAATAAATAAGGGTGCGCTCCTGCGACTTTGGTAATGAAATGGTGATCGTCTTCATTAAAATGAGCATTGCCTCGATTCAACAGCGTTTGAACCGCAGTGTCTGCCAGTGGCCCTAAGGTATTATCTTGAAAAACATTAAAATAAGGCGAACCTGTGGTAAATTGTTGGGTATGACTATTGAGATTGGACAGCGATAAACGGCTGGCAATCAGTAAGGATAAAGCTTGGGTGCGAGAGGTTAGGGAACGCAGACTGCCAAAAAAAGTAGCCTTGTTAAGCGTTGGATGATTTAATAGTGCGTCAAACTCGTCTATCATGAATACAAGATGTTGTCCGTCTTGCTGCATTTTTTCAAACAAGCGTTCTAAGGCGAAAACACTAAAGTCCTCTTTCTGACAATTTTTATAGGCTTTAGCCACCAGCGTGTTAGGAGAACGAGACGTTATAATGTTTTCATGCAACGGGCGTAGGGCATGTTCCCAAAATTGGCTTTGGTTAAACTGATCGCTTAAGGTTTGAACATCCAAAAAGGAAAACAATAACTTTTCCCCATGCTTGTCGTAGTGCTTTTTGTGTAGCGTCGGTTCTGCCAAATAACGCAAAAGGGAAGTCTTGCCGCTCCGAGGCTCACCAATGATAGCGGTAGATTGCCCCGTTATGATAGGGTTAATAAGACGACGTATTTCGTTTTCGCGGCCCACAAAATGTTCAGGTGGTATAGAACCACCGTAAAAAAAGGGATTAGACATAATATAAGTTACTTGTTAAGTGTTACCAAGATTTATCTCCTTAAATGGAGCTTCTGTGGTGATTTCACCATTTGGCAGTTCGTAATAGAGTTTGCCGTTTCGAGAAAAAACACTGGGAATACCAAGCTGACGGTTTTCTTCTAAAGCTTTATGGACTGCACGATTACCAATCCGTTTAAACTCTGCTGCCTGAATAAAAGCTTGGATATCGGTTACTGGATTATGATTCATGTTAATCTCATGTAAAAATCTTTTAAATAAAACCTCATCTGTGATCGTTAACTGAGTTTCTTTTCCGACTGCTACTTCAATGAAGCTATCATTGGCATTGTAGAATAGATGCCAATAATGTACTTGTTTTTTATAACTATTCCAAAAGTTCTTTTTACTGCGGTAGAATCGACGTTGAATATCCACTTCTGGCACATCATGTCCACCTTTTAACACGCGCTCCTTAACACGTTTAATGCAAACTTCTGGCGTTCCAAGATAATGAATAATATTGTGATTCTATAACCCGCTTGATTGAAGCGATGGATAAGACGTTGAAACCCTAATCCCATTAAATGATTGATGTGTTAGTTTTTCTGCAATCGCATCGGCACTTAAATATTGGTAATTATAAATATCAAGATATTGATTAGCAAAGCTTGTTTTTCCAACACCATTTGGCCCGGCTAGGATGATAACATTCTTAGGCATAGATTTTTTCCTGCTAATAATTGATAATGCGTATCTCATCATTTTGCATAAGATGAGTTTCGGCATAATCATTCCCTAAAAAAAGAACCGATTGTCACGCAAAGCCTTTTAAGTCTCGCTGTTTTACCTGTTCCATTAATACCAATAATGACGTTAAAATGAGAGCCTCTGGCAAAACTATAAATCAATAACTTACATTTTTCTATATAGTCTTTTTGTTAAAAGACTTTTGTGAACCTACATATAGTTTTTTAGTTATCAGTTATCAGTTTAAAGTTATCAAAACATTGATGTCCAGTATGTTTAAGACCAACATATTTATCTGACAAACTATAGCTTAATTTTTCTTATGTTTGGCAAATCCAAAAAAATTTCTTAAATCGCGTATCTGTTGTTTGAGAAGAAGAGCACTTGTGCCTTTTCTCTGTAAAATCATCATAGCACTATCATATGTTTTTTCTAAATCAGATTTCTTTTCTAATGTGACTTGCTTGATTGCTTTGTAAGACTGAAATAAATTAAATAAATTTTTCAAGTTAGATTTCAAGTTAGATAGATGAGTTTTTATTTGATCAATATCCATACTTCTACTTTGCAAAATAAGATCAGTATTAAGGAACTCAATGTACATTTCTTTCATTAGCTGTTTTGGTATTTGTTCAATTAGCGTTATTCCATCTTGCAATTTTGCTACATCTATTCCAGTAACAGCTAAATGCAAATACCGACTTGCCTCTTTATACGTCGGTTCTAAAAAAATCACTTCTGCTAACAAACTTTGTGCCTTTTGTTTATCAGCCTCTTCCAATGCCTCCAAAGCACGCTGATACAATTCTTCCAATTTTATTTTACGTGCGAGCCTCTCTAAATCGGCAGACCACTCACGTTTATCTGGATATTTTTTAGCTAATTGTTGTGCTAATTCTAAGGCTTCTTTATGATGTTCAGCTCGTTCTGCCTCCTCCAAAGCCTTTAATTGTGCCTCAAACTTGCGATCTCGAATTTCTTGTTCAATTTCAGCAACTTTATCACCAAGATTAGCCGTTTTATAAGCAGCCAAAGCAGTTTCTAAATCATTTGCTTTATATGCTGCATCACCGCGTCGTTGCCAAATTTCTCTTCTTCCTTTTTGAGCTTCTGGTTGTTCACCATCTAATTTTAAAACTTGTTCATAAAGTTTGAGTTGTTCATCTTCATTCTCATTGGACTGTACTAAAGCCAACAAAGCTTGGACTAACCGAGGACGTGCTGCTACCGGTTGATATTCATACAACCGTTCCAAGATTTCACAAGCTTCACCTGCTTGTCCTTGTGCTAACAGAATATCAGCTAGTAATTGATTAGCACCTACATGATTAGGATTCAAACTTACTGCTTGACGTAATGGGGCAAGTGTGGCATCCAACATGCCATTACGGTACAAACTTAAACTGGCGTTATAGAGACTATCGGCAGCAGGATCAATACGATCAAGTTCGTCCTGTACACGCTTTAATGGCTTATTTTTCTGAATCCAAAGACGTAGTAACTCGACGCGAAAACGATAGCCACCCTCATCAGCAGGTTCTAGCAAATCCCAATCTTGCAATAAATGGGGTGCATTTTGTAATTCCCGAATAACGACACGCACTCCGCTTTCATGTAGTAATTTTTCCAATTCTAACTCAGTTATGGGTTTAGGGCCCGCTTCCGCCAAAGCAGAAGCCACCACTCGCTCGGCCGGCGGCAAACCTTGCCACAACCATTCCAAAGTATTGCGACTGGAATCCAAAGCATCGAAAATCACATTTTCTACATTTTCTGGAGTGGCTGTAGGAAGCGTTTCAGGTGCATCATCGTAGATTTGTTCCCAAACATTGGAACACAGTTGTTGTGTTAGAAACGCATGACCGTTGGTATGTTGCCAGACGTATTCCATCGTCTCATCGGGCCATTTTAGGCTATGATTAGCTTCTGATAAACGTATCAGTTTTTTGGTATCTTCTTGATTTAAAAGTGAAACTTGTTTTGTATCGACCCCTTTAAATAGAGATAAGGCAATATGATCAAGATCATCAACATTACGCCCTATCACAAAAATAAAATTGAGACGTTGTGGATCGTAGGTGAGTATTTGACGCAAATAGGGAAAAAAGGCAGAGCCCGCCTGTTGTGCATCGGGCGCTGCCAGTACGTCAAATTCATCAAACAATAATATCAAGGCAGTCTCTTTGGGCAGATTTTGCAAAACAGTAGGCAACCAAGTTTCTCGAAAAGTGATTTCTGGCTGTTCACCTAAATCAGGCTTCGTTTGTTTGAGCGCGTGAGCCATTTCTTGGGCTAATTGACTCACCACTTCTCCCAAAGTTAAAGTGGCTTTGTCTTGTAAGTCAAAATAAATTGGGCAATAGTTCCCTTGGGTGGGCAGTTGAGATACGAGATGTTGTAGTACCGAGGTTTTGCCAATGCGCCGTTGCCCATACAAAACAATGGCATTATCTTGAGGACGACGCAACACACGTAGCACATCACGCAATATATCTGCGCGTCCAACGAAGGCATTGGTATTGCCCACTGGGTTGCCGGCAATATAAGGATTAATTGGGTGAGACATCAGTTTTTTAATTTCTTTTGTTTAAAACAATTTTAGTCGTGTTAGGGTCTCATTTTTGGCGAAACATGCGGGTTCGCCCATAATACCACTTAATATGTATGGCTTTTAGAGATGACATGCGGGGCGCATTCCCAAAAAAAGGATTATTGTCAATCTCGGTTGAGTACTTTGGCCGAGTACAACTTCGTTTCGTTA
>JAYQWI020001123.1:0-5961 GCA_035871815.2 Candidatus Parabeggiatoa communis | reverse complement strand
GCAGCCAAGACCTCATCTATTTTTAACTTGATTGAATATGTTAACTTGCCTAAGGGGCTTGAAAGTGCAGCCAAGACCTCATCTATTTTTAACTTGATTGAATATGTTAACTTGTCTAATGGGCTTGAAAGTGCAGCCAAGACCTCATCTATTTTTAACTTGATTGAATATGTTAACTTGTCTAATGGGCTTGAAAGTGCAGCCAAAAGTTCTCCTCATATTATTAACTTTAATTTTATTGAAATGCCTAAGGGAGTTGAAAGTGCATCTAAACCATTAACTAATATGAGCCTTCCCAAGGAAATTTATAATAATGCAAATAAGCCCATAAAATCAATAACCGACCATTTAAATAGCGCTGTCTCACAAGCGGCGATTAAGGCTTCGCAAAAATTATCCGAAAAAATATTGAAATCCGGTTTATCAGCAAACTATGTACCAAAACTGGGCAGTGAATTGAAAAGTACAATAAATAAGATGATAGATGTTTTGGAGAATTTTCATAATTTACAAACGGCTGTTGAGACTTATCAAAAAGCGAATAAAACGGGTTTAGATAGCACTGTCCAAGAAAGCCTGAAAAGTGCTAAATTTTTGATGAAAAACGCTTTTAAGCGTCAGTATTGGGAGGATGTGGAATTAGTTTATGATGAGATTAATCAAGCCATTGAAACACTATTACAACTTCAATCGCGACAGCAGGATAAAGAAATTTGGTTGAAAGAAATTCAAGGTTTAGCTGTGCAAGCGGCTTATGCTTTGGCTAAAAATGATAAGTTGCCAGCGGCCGTGATGACAATAGAGCAAGGTTTAGCGCGTTTGTTTAGTGACTCTCTCAAGCATTATCGTTTTGAGGATATTCAAGAAGCGGCGAAAGAGCAGCCCTTAGTTTATCTTATGACGACTGAGTTAGGGGGGTTGGCTTTGCTTCTTCAAGATTCGATAACACCTGTCTGGTTGCCCGAATTAACGCAAAACTCGTCAAAGCTTCGCTATTTGGAGGCTTATTTTCAGTGGCGACAATCGTCCATTAAAACGGCCTCAAGTCAAAAGGCGTTTTTAAACCGTTTGGAAGACACAACGCATTGGTTATGGCATTCTGTTATGCAACCGCTGATGGCGGCATTGTCTCCCCATTTGAAGATCATCTTGATTCCAGTTGGACAACTGAGTTTATTACCTTTTCATGCGGCTTGGACAGAAGACAACACCGCTATAACCGGCAAACGTTATGCCTTAAATACTTTGACTATGGCTTATGTGCCTAATGCCAGAATCTGGATTGAAGCCAGAAAAAGGCTTGAACGTGTTTCTTCATTGGACAGTTTATTGGCTGTTGAGGCACCTGAACCGGTTAAAGCGAGTCCCTTGCCTAATGCCAAATATGAAATCAAAACCATTGCTTCTACCTTTAATCACTCACAAATTCTAGCGGGTCAAGCTGCAACTCGTGATGCGGTATTAAATGCGATGAAAAATAATACGGTATTACATTTTGCTTGTCATGGTTATTTTGAAGCTTATAATCCCTTGAAGAGTGGTTTGGTGATGGCAAATGATCAGTTTCTCTCGTTAGAAGATTTATTAACTTTACCTGATTATAAAGCAAGGTTAGTAACCTTATCGGCTTGTGAAACGGGCATTTCAGATATAACATTACCTGACGAAGCGATAAGCCTCTCTACTGGATTTTTACAAGCGGGGGCAGCCAGTGTCGTGGCCTCGTTTTGGGATGTGTTTGATGACACGCTTAGCATGATGATCATGATCCGTTTTTATGCCTTATGGCGACAAGAAGGGCTAGAACCCGTTGAGGCTTTACGACAAGCTCAATTATGGATGCGAGATTCAACGAATGGAGAAAAATTAGCGTATTTTCAGGAACGTGCTGATGGGGCGACTTTAAAACGAATCCGAAAAACTATCGCTTTTTCTAAGAGGGAAGATAACAATTTTGCTCATTCTTTTTATTGGGCAACTTTCATTTATGTTGGGGTATAATGTGTCAAAAAATGATAAAATTGAGGAGATTCAAGCATGTATAAAACAGAAGATGTTCTCAATGCCGCTCGTGCTATTCGTTCTCATTTACCAGAACTCTTAAGCCATGAGGCTCAAGCTGTCGAAAACGAACTGAGTACGTTGTTAGCACAAGCTGATGCTGGTGAAGATGTCGAAATTGATATTTTTGATTTGTTAGGTGGGCATGAGGCGACTAGACAATGGATGGAGGCGGCACTTGAGGATAAACAAATTTACAGTGGGGAAAAAATTTATTCGCCTCTACCGACACCCGATCCACAGGTTGTCAATTCTAATAAACGGGTTTCAAAACTGACTATTCATGTTTGTCCCAATGATGGGGCTTGTGATTGTGGTCAATATCCTGAAGGTTGGATGCCCAGTATGATAGGGGATTGCATCCCAAATTGTCCGACACATCATCAACCCTTAATTCCTGAATAAGGTGTTTTTATTCTTATGAGATACAAATTCGCAGGGCTGGAAAATTGGATAAGCATTCCCATTAAGTCGGGACTGCTATTTTGGATGGGCGGATTGATTGCCTATCTTTATGATGCTGAATTGATAAGCTGGGATAATTTCAGAACACTTGATTTGAGTGCTGATGAACTCACGCTCAGTATTTTAGCTTTCTTGTTGATAACGGCAATGGGATTTAGCATTATGAACCGTTTCAGTTTATCTCTCTTGCGGTTATTAGAAGGGTATTGGTTCAACTGCTTAAAAAAACCGCTGGGTGTCATCGAAAAACGACGTTGTCAAAAAATAGACAAGCGATTTCAACAACTTGCGATTAAATATACCCGAAATGTTCAAGACATGACAGCCGATGAACTGGCGGAATATAACCAGATATACCATGAAAAAATGTCGATACCAGATGATTCTGCCCAACGTATGCCAACACGTTTAGGTAATCTCTTGCGTTCGGTAGAATCACGTCCTTATAAAAAATATGGTCTAAATAGTGTCGTATGCTGGCCCCGTTTATGGCCCTTGTTACCTGAAGCCATGAAAACGGAAGTCACGACAGCGCGGGAAAATTTAGAGACTGCTGTTCATAGCTGGATGTGGAGCTTACTTTTTATAATCTGGGGAATTTTTACAGCTTGGGCTATTATCATAGGGGTTGTTTTAACACTGTTGACTTATCGTTTGTTATTAAACGCCGCTGAAATCTATGGTCAACTGGTTGAAACCAGCTTTGATTTATATCGCTTTTCACTCTATGAAGCTTTGCATTGGCCTCCCCCTTCAAGCCCTGATGAGGAATACGAAAAGGGTTGCCAGTTAAGTGATTATTTATATAAGGGCGTTTTTCCAGAAAATCCGAGTATTTGTTTTCTTAAGAAAGAGACTAATACTTAATCTTTATTTAATAGCTTTAAGTTCTATTTTTCAAGACATTTTGCCACGGAAATACACGGAAATACACGGAATATTTCTGTGTTATTCTGTGTGTTTCCGTGGCTAATATAAACTCTACATTTTGTCATAACTTTTTGATTTTATTCAAAATAAAGACAAAAGTCTCTTTTCAACTAAAGTAATGCCTTGCACTCATTATTGAGAATCACAAACTCAAAAATCAATTGACAGCTTGTACCGTTTTACCATCCAGTAACCCTAAAAAACCTTTTATAACAATCACTTGTCCTGATTTCAAACCCGATAGCATTTCGATTTTATCAGCTAAACGTCGTCCGCTACGGACAGTTTGTCGTTGGACTTGATTATCATCCCCCTCTATTTTAAACACATATTCGCCTTCTTGATCGCGGCGTAACGCGCTGTAGGGTACAGTGAGGCGTTTTGAAAGATGGGTTTGTATCGTCACCCGACAAAATTGCCCTTCTCGTACCCCCTTAGGATAAGGCTGTAAGGTAATTTCGATTTGGCCTAATCGCGTTTGGGGATGGATGCTGGGATAGAGGCGTGAAATCTGCCCCTTAAAGGTTTGAGTGCCTAGCGCGTCAATACGCACAGAAACGGGGTGTTTCAATTTCAGGTGGGATAATAGCCATTCCGACACCGCGACATCGATCACTAAAGAGGCCGGATCGATCAAGGTTAATAACGGCGTGTTAGTGTCAATGACATCACCCGGTTCGACTAAACGGGCCGTCACAAGGCCTGTAAAAGGGGCCTTGATTTGAGTATAGCTTAAACGGGTTCGCAAAATCTGTTCTTCGGCACGAGCGATAGCTTTTTCCGTTTCAGCGCGTAACAATTCATCGGCTGACACTAATTTTCGTTTAGCCAGTTTTTGCAAACGTTGAACATTAACTCGGCTTTGATTATAAACAGCGATGGTTTTATCTAATTCGGCCTTTAACAGCGCATCGTCTAATTGGACTAAAACCCTGCCACGTTTAACGGTATCGCTTGGATAATAGGGGAAGTGCGTAATGCGCCCACTTTCTTGCGTGAAAATCCGCACAATGCGCTGTGCGCGTAAAGTACCCGTGTAAACGGCAGCAGTCGTTAAAGGTTCGGCCGTCACAATTGTCGTTTCAACAAGATGAACAGCCGGTTTTCTCGCAGCGCGTGGCGTTGTAGATTGTTGCGGCTGACAAGCCGTTAATAATAAAAGAATTAAAATGAGAAACCAATGCATTTTAGATAACCGTTTGTAGTAGGTGATTTACAACCTATTTTAATGGCATTGGAACAAGCAAGCAATGAACATCTTAAGATTAGCCCTGACAAACACAGGGTAAACGCACAATAAACGTACTGCCTTTTTGGGGTTCACTTTCAACGCTAATCGTACCCCCCATCAATTCACAAAATTGTTTAGTAATGGTTAAGCCTAAGCCCGTGCCGCCGTATTGGCGAGTCGTCGAGCTATCCGCTTGAGTAAAGGCTTCAAATAATTTATTGCTCTGTTCTTGGCTCATACCGATACCGTGATCACGCACACCAAAAATAAGCCAATCTTGCCCAGTGCCCGTTTCTTCGCGCGTCGCAAATAATAATATCTCATCATTTTTAGAAAATTTAGCCGCATTACTTAATAAATTAAATAAACACTGGCGAATTTTCAGATGATCGGTGTAAATCGTACCATAATAATCACATTCCACCAGCAGCGTATTATTCTTTTCAGCGATGAGCGGCTGCATCGTGTTCGCGACTTCTTGAACTAAATTATTAAAATCAAAGGTTTCCAAATACAATTCCATTTTACCGGCTTCAATTTTAGACACATCCAAAATATCACTCACTAAACTTAATAAATGTTGACTCGCTTGTTGTATTTTGTGCAAATCACTCAAACAATGAGCTGAAGCAAATTCATCAGCCTCTTCTTCTAACAGTTCACTGTAACCCAAAATGGCATTAATCGGGGTACGCAATTCATGACTCATATTCGCCAGAAAACGGCTTTTAGCCTGATTAGCCGCCCTCGCCTCCTCAGCAGCCGCTTGTGCTTTAAAATTCGCCTTCCCCAATTCAGCTGTACGTTCTTCAAGTTGTTGGACTTTTTGCGTTAAAGCTTGATTATATTCCCGTATTTTGAGTGAAGTCATATTTTCAAGCAAATCCAACACTGTACCCATGCCATGATAAGAGCCTTTATTGGTAATAATGAAATCTTGAACGCTGGGAATAGGCATATTTTGAGTAATGTATTGACTCGCCTCTTCCACGGGTAAATCATGTTCAACTATCAAAGGATTACGATCCATAAACACCATAATAGGCTTTCTACCCTGTAAATCGCGCCCATATTGGCTCAAAAAAATATCCATGATTTGATAACGATAAACGATGCCAACGGGCATATCATGATGCACCACGGCTAAGGCGTGTAATTCATGCTCAGCTAAAAACCGTTTCGCGACTTCTTCAACCGTATGTTTTGGTTTCACAAAACGACGCGCCGTCGTCAATGTCGATACCATTTCAATGGTGTATTGATTGGAACAACGT
>JAYQWI020001122.1:0-2466 GCA_035871815.2 Candidatus Parabeggiatoa communis | reverse complement strand
TGCACCACGGCTAAGGCGTGTAATTCATGCTCAGCTAAAAACCGTTTCGCGACTTCTTCAACCGTATGTTTTGGTTTCACAAAACGACGCGCCGTCGTCAATGTCGATACCATTTCAATGGTGTATTGATTGGAACAACGTGCTATAAAAAGAAAAATTCTCATTTAACATTTTGGGATTCCCTTCATTTCAAAAATATTCTATTAACTCATTGAATTTTAGCGTTGAAATATGACAATATCATGTCATAATTCAAACGTTTAAGAAATTTGAGAAGGGCACAGTTCAGATAGACAGGCAGGTTTGCCCTATACGCCAATTTTCGTTCCAAATTTATTTTGCAAATTTATTTTGCAATTGGAGTGCAAAATTAATTTTGCGAAAGCCTGTAATTAAGATCGTACTTTGAAACTTCAAACGCGAAGCTAATTAAGCAAACGAAGTTGTACTCGGCCAAAATGAGGTTTACGGCGACAAAATCAGTTGATAATGTTGATTTGATTTTAGTTTTTCGAGTACCCTGCGTTTAATTTGAGCCGCTTTTTTAAAAAAAGCGATTAACAATGACATAAAACGACTCATTAATTATGACAACACCTCTTGAACGTTATCATCAAGATTTACAACGCCCCGGTTTTATTAAAGATGCGGCTCAACAACATGTCGTGGAACACACTCAACGTTTGTATGAGCAATTAATAGAAGCCGTTCAAAAACAACAGAATCAGGGTTGGTTAGCTAGGCGATATTCAAAATTTTTCCTGAGCCAAAAAATCGCACCCGTGCGAGGCATTTATTTATGGGGAGGTGTTGGACGAGGTAAAACCTATTTTCTTGACAATTTTTACCACAGCTTACCGTTTCAGCAAAAAATGCGGATTCATTTCCACCGTTTTATGCGCCAAATTCATCAAGAATTAAAAACGCTCAAAAAGACACAAAACCCCTTAACCATTGTAGCCAAAAACTTGGCAAAACAAGTACGAGTGATTTGTCTGGATGAATTTCATGTCGCCGATATTACAGATGCCATGTTACTCAATGGTTTACTTAAGGCCTTATTTGAGCAGCAGGTGACTTTGGTTGCCACCTCTAATGTTGCCCCAGATGAGTTATATCAGAATGGTTTTCAACGGGATCGCTTTTTGCCTGCCATTGCTTTAATTAAAGAACATACAAAAATTATCAAAGCGGATAGTGAGGTGGATTACCGTTTACGCGCGTTAGAAACAGCGGAAATCTATCATTATCCTTTAGATGACAAAGCAGAGCAAAAATTACAGGCAAGCTTTCAAGACATTGCACCTGATGAGGGAAAGCCGAATATTAAACTTGATATTAACGGGCGAAAGATGCCTACCCGACGTTGTGCAGAAGGTATAGTCTGGTTTGATTTTCAAGAATTATGCAATATTCCACGAGCAGTGGCTGACTATATTGAACTGGCGCGTTGCTTTAACACCGTTATCATCAGTAATATTATGACGATGGATGATGAAGATGAAAAGGAGCATATTCTTCGCCTGATTAATTTAGTAGATGAATTTTATGATCGCAACGTCAAACTGATTATTTCAGCCCAAGTGCCACCCGAACAACTCTATAGTGGACACCGTCACGCCCTTCAATTTCAACGCACCGCCAGTCGTTTAAAAGAAATGGGCTCCCATGCTTACCTAGAAAGGCCACATTTGCCTTAAAGAGTTGGCAGGAAAAAAGGTGTAGGCGAACATTATAAAAGGGCGAATCAGCGTGTTCGCTCTCCCCAAAATCCATTAGCGAACATCTGTATCCTCATGTTTTAATATTTGTCTTACAGAAAAGTTAATCTGTGATTGCAACTTGAGTTTGCGATTGATTATTTATAACGCAAGAGACGCAAGAGACGCAAAAGACGCAAAAGACGCAAAAGACGCAAGGATTTTGGTGAGACTTTCGCATCCGCTTTATCAATTTTCAATAATTAATCTTAAATACCCTTTTCTCAATTCAACCCCTAAGGTAACTCCAAAAAATTAAAATACCCACACCTTTAATCAATCTTCTTTCATTCTCTGCGGCTCTGCGTGAGCAGACAGTTTGCTACATAAGATTTGTATGCATAGAGTAGTGTGGTTGTTTTGGGTATTTTATTTTTTTGGAATGGCCTAAATGAAATAATCTCTATACACTGTCGTATTCTGTGATAAGCTACATTTTTATGTCAAAAAAATGAAATAGTGCTTGCATTGCAATCAATGCAAAGATGAAAGCAGAGCATGCCTAAGAATGCTTTTAAAATCAATAAGTTAAAAGTGTAAAAACCCTATTAAAAATAATTTTTAAAGTGCGAATTAATTAAAAAGGAGTTTATTATATTACAGCCAATAAAAATAGTTGTTCGATACGCCGTGTGAGGTGAAAATCTCACGGTTTGTGCTTTGAAGACGAGTCCCTTATGGTGACATAGGGGGCTTAGTTTAATAA
>JAYQWI020001121.1:0-6762 GCA_035871815.2 Candidatus Parabeggiatoa communis | reverse complement strand
GGAATGCGCCCATCATTGATTGATAATCCTATCGATGAACAAGGTATTGCCCTTAGCATTCATTGGCTATTCTCGAATCATCCACGTCTCATAAATAATCAAAAATCCTTATACCTTATTCGTTTATCCTCGTCATTAGCTCAGCTTTTCTTCGTTGTACTTAACAAGTAATTGAAGAAATGCTTTTTCCGGCACTGGACGACTAATCAAATAACCTTGTATTTCATCACATTTTGAGGATTCTAAAAAGGCCTGTTGAGATAGCGTTTCTACCCCTTCTGCTACTACTGTCATCCGCAAACTGTGCGCGAGTGCAATAATGGCTTGGGTGATGTGCATATCATCTTCATCTTCTGGAATATCGCGTACAAAACTTTGGTCAATCTTCAGTTTGTCAGCCGGAAAACGTTTGAGATAGCTTAACGATGAATACCCTGTACCAAAATCGTCGATGGCTAATTGAATACCGATTTCTTTCAGTTGGTATAAAATTTTAGTCGTTAAATCAATATCTTGTATTAATAAGCTTTCCGTGATTTCTAATTCCAATAATCTCGGTTCAAGATTCGTTTCATCTAATATGTTCACAACCGTTTTGATTAAATCATCTTCTTTAAATTGGCGCGAAGATAAATTGACTGATAAACGTATCATTGGGCCGCCATTTTGACACCAATATTGCTGTTGCAGACAAGTTTGATGGAGTACCCATTGACCTATTTGTACAATTAACCCGGTTTCTTCAGCTAACGGAATAAAAGCGTATGGCAAAACTAAACCCTTTTCTGGATGCTGCCAGCGCAAGAGGACTTCGGCACCCACAATACGCCCCGTCGCCAGATGCAGTTGAGGTTGGTAATACAACACAAATTCATTACGTTCTAAGGCATAGCGCAATTGAGTTTCTATAATCAATCTGTTCGCAATAGTCTTGTTCTTATGTGCCGTAAAAAATTGATACGTGTTTTTACCGCTTTCTTTAGCACCATACATAGCAACATCGGCATGTTTTAATAAGGTTTCAACCTCTTCACCATCTTTGGGATAAAGACTAATGCCAATACTCGCACTGATAAAGGTTTCATGCCCATTTAATTCAAATGGTGCTTGCATCATTTTGAGAATGTGTTGGGCAAATTGTTCAACTTCTTGCCGATTAGTGATGTTTTCTAATACAAAAGTGAAATCATCGCCCCCTAAACGCGCTATGGTATCCGTAAAACATTGCCGTTCCATCAGTCTATGAGCCACTTGTTGCAGCAATAAGTCGCCTATTGGATGTCCCCACGTATCGTTGACGTATTTAAATCCATCTAAATCTAAAAACATCACCGCTGCTAGACAATGGCGTTGTTGAGCGTGATAGAGGGCACGAGAAACTCTTTCATAAAATAAAGTACGATTAGGTAGCCCTGTCAAATCATCGTAATGAGCTAAATAGGCTAAACGTTGTTCCGTTTGTTTACGCAGACTGAGATCAGAAAAAATGGCTAAATAATTCGTGACTTTGTCCTCGATTTCATCTTTAATCACACTGATATGCAACCATTCTGGATAAATTTCACCATTTTTGCGACGATTCCAAATTTCGCCTTCCCAATAACCCAACTTGTTGATGGATTGCCACATCTTGTTATAAAAATGACGATCATGTTTTCCAGAACCCAATATAGAAGTGCGTTCACCTAAAACGTCAGATTCTTGGTAGCCTGTAATCTGGGTAAAAGCTTTATTGACTTGGAGAATATGGCTTTTAGCATCTGTAATCACAATCGCTTCGGCACTATTTTCTAACACTTTAAACCATTGTTTCAGTTTTTCTTCCACCTGTTTGCGTTCGGTAATATCTTCAAAGCTACCTAATGCGCCAATCACTTGCCCCTGGCTATCACGTAGTGGAATGTTATTCATTTCTAACCACAAATAGGTACCATTATCCAGCGATAAAGATTCAACATATTGATATTTATAGGCATTATCAACACTGATACACCGATTAAGAATTTCAAACAGTGTTGTACCAGCAGGTTGAAAACGCTTCATTAAATCCTCATCCGTTTTATTGACAATCGCATTGGGAGATTCAACACCGACTATCTGAGCAAAGTTCTGGTTGCAGCCCAAATAAACCCCTTGTTGATCTTTCCAAAAGATAAATTGAGGAATATTGTCAATAACGAGGCGCAACATCTGTTGAGATTGACATAAAGCTTCTTCTGATTGCTTACGTGCTGTGATGTCACGACTGATGCCAATCAAGCCTAATATGCGTCCATCAGGGCTAAAAAACGGCGTTTTCAGCGTATCCAACAGTACCGATTGCCCTGCCGGGTTAGTTACCCATTCTTCGTGAGTCTGAGATTGACCCGTCGCTAACTTCTCTTGATCGCTTTTTGAGCAAAATGCTATCCCGTTATTGGATACCCCCTCTAAATGATTTTTACCAATTAATTCAGCTTCCGGAATCCCCACAAATTGTTCAAAGGCTTTATTACAGCCCAGATATAAGCCTTCACAATCTTTATAACAAATCAATTCAGGAATCGAATCAATCAAATTGCGTAGCAAAGCACGTTCATGTAAAAGTGCTTGAGTGCGTTTCTCCACCCGTTGTTCTAATACCGCTTTAGCAGAATGAATTTCCTCAAAACGGGCCTGTAATGATTTCGCCGTTGATTTAAAATTATGTGTTAATGAATTTATTTCGCTAACGCGACTATTAGGCCAGGGTATGATTTGTTTATTTTCAAGACGACTGGGCAAATTATCCGTAATCTGGGCCAGTGTTAACAACGGTTTAACCAACCAACGGCTGAGCATCATGCCCAAAATCAGGCCTAACAGGGCAATCAATGAAATCATCGTCAATTGATTGATATAGACTTGTTGCCATGATTCAAGATAACGCCGCAAGGGTATTGCCATCACAACGGTAATCGGCCAATCTTGAATCAGCGGCGTATGTTGCACATAAATCGCGTTGCGCCAACGCTGCATAACATGCATCGTGTTTTGAGGAAACCAGGGATAAATAGCCGAATTACGCCATTGTGTTGAGGTGTTATCGCTACGCCCATAAGGTTTTAATAGCACGAAATCCGTTTCTGTGCTATCAATCATGATGCCTTGTTTATCTGTTAACGTCACCTGAGCATCATAAATCAGTGCATGTTGTATAGCGTGCGCCTTATATAACGTTTCTGAGAGACTGAAGTAAACCGTTACAGCACCAAGAATGTGTTCATCGATGACTATGGGAACCGCATGTACAATAATAGGTTTAACCGTATTTTTTTCAGTTAAGGTTGTGTGAAAAGTCAAAACGTGCGCTTTTGCTAAAACAGACTGCAATTGCTGCGGTTGGAAGACTTGAGTATTGAATTCATTAGAAGTATTAGAATAATGTAATAATGCTTTTCCTTCAGTATTGATCACAGTGAGGTTTAAAAATTCGGGAAATAAATCCAATGTCTGTGTTGCCTGTTGTGCTAATTGTTCAGATTCTTGTAAATGCGTTTGGGCCGCCATCTTGGCGAAACTTTGTATAGATTGAATATGTTGGTGATGCAGTAAACTCAAATCACTAATAATGTTTCTCGACAGGGTGTCTAAATCCATTTTGATTTCCTGTTTAACGTGAGCAAGAATCAACCAGCCATTGACTGTCATCATGACGACGGCCGGTAACAACACTAAAGCAATGATTAAATTCAATAAAATTTGTTGTAATGAGGGACTATATCGGCAAAGATGCCGGTATGCCCACCGCGATAGGGGTAAAAAGGTTATGATTAAACAGGCAAACGACGCATTCGCCACGCCATTAACCCATTTTTTTAAAACAATCAATAAGATTTGGTTCGTTTCGAGTGGTATCACAAAGGTATAGATCAGCCATAAAAGCAATGGCCCCGGCCCCAGCCAAAAAAGCACTTCAAGCAACAATAAATTTTGACGATAACGTTGCCAAACGAAGCCAACTAACAAGGCTTCTAGGGCAAAAATCAGCATCCCGTAAGGATGCCCCCATAAAAAAACAGTGTAGCTATTAACAATCAAGGCAACAGCCACACCCCAACTCACACCAAAGAGGTGAATAACCACTAGCACGGCAATGCTGCCAAAAACGAAATCCACCCCAAAAAAGAGTGGTAAACTAAAGTAATTGCCTAGCACACCGAGTATCGTCAGCAAGGCCAATATGATTATTGATTGTCGTGTCATGTTATCAGTTATCAGTTATCAGTTATCAGTTATCAGTTATCAGTTAAATTAGAATTAAGTGGGTAAACAGAATTAAGTGGGTAAACTTAAGGTTTAGAATAGAACATTGATCTAACTTATTCTGCTGTTCAAGATTGATTTTTTTAATCATATTAGAATAATTTATAGAATGATTGTATGGTAAAAATAGGTTTTATATTAATTACTAATTTTTTATAAAATTAATACTCATTAATCAGTTAAATCAGTTAAATCAGTTAAATCAGGATTCTATTCTAATTAAGTTTACTAACTTAATTTGATAACTGATAACTGATAACTGATAACTGAAAAACTATATTAGCAAAAAAAGGGCCGGGATGAACTGTGAGATTGCTTGGTATAAAATAAATTTCACGCTTTTAAAGCAAAAAGGCGCAAAGCATAAATCGCCACAATTCTATAAAACAGGAGCCGATTTTTAAAATGTCTACTAAACAAAGAATAACCCAGATCATTGAGAAATGGTACGTGATTGAGCCCTTGTTTTTTGCAGTTTGGACGACGCATGAATTAAGCATCGATTCCAATATTCAAAATATCCGGGTTGGGCAAGGCAGAATTGAATATAATCCAGCCTTTATAGCGGGTTTAGATGAGCAAACACTTGAACAAGTGCTTCAATTTGAAGTCATGCGAATTATATTAAATTAAAGCATCCCTATTTACGCCGAAAAGAAAACCAAAGCGTCGCTTACGCGGCAAGTAATATTACCATCCAAGAATATCTTGAAGTTATCGAACTACTGAGAATGCAACAATACTTAGAAGAGTCAGACATTATTGATTGGAAGCATCCTGATATTCAGGCACTTGCCGAAGCGATATCGAAGGGAAATACCTCAGAACTTGACATCGCAAAAAAAAGTTTTGAATGGGTGAGAGACAATATCAGGCATAGTTGGGATTATCAACTTAATCCTGTTACCTGTAAAGCATCGGATGTTCTACGTTATAAAACCGGTTATTGCTATGCCAAAAGCCATCTACTTGGTGCATTATTGAGGGCAAATGCTATTCCTTGCGGTTTTTGTTATCAACGATTGAGCTTGGAAGGAAATGGAAAGCCATACTGCTTACATGGTTTAAATGCGGTTTATCTTCAAGACTATGGTTGGTATCGAATTGATGCAAGAGGCAATAAAAAAGGTGTCAATGCTCAATTTACGCCACCCATTGAACAACTCGCTTTTCAAATCGTACATGATAAAATTGAACAAGATTTCCCAGAAATCTTAGCAAAGCCTTTGCCAATCGTCATCAAAACCCTCCAAGCAAATAAGACGTATTTGGAACTCTATGAGAATTTACCCGATATTGAAATAATCAAGGTTGAGAATAGCCAGATAGGGAACTTTGCGTAGTGACTTCGTTTCCATTATTTGAAAGGCCGATAACAAAGGTTCGCCCCCTACGCCAAATCTTGTAGGGGCGAGCCGAAAGTGTTCCCCATCCCAAAAATCCGTTATACTCAGAAATTATAGCTTCGTAAAATGAATTTGTAATGTAAATTGGGCCCTCGCAAAATAAATTTGGAACGAAAATCAGGCATTCGCAAAATTTATTTTGCGACGGGCAAGATTAATAATGCTCTTTTTTTAGGAATGCCCCCTCAAATTATCATTAAATATCAAGGATATCAATGTCTTGATAAATGATGTGATAATTGATAATGGCGCATTGGTATAACCATGTACGGAAAACTTTTTCAAAAATTTGAAAATGTTGAAAACTTAGCTGGTAAAGCTTGGCAACATAGCATCAATATAGATTGGATAGAACAAACCAATATCAAAGACTGCTCTCTTCACTGTTTCCATTATCAGCAGATGTTTGATATGCTATTTAAGCACTTATTGGAAACCAAAAGTCAATTTGGTTCTTTTTCACATAGTCATAAATTGCATAAGCTATTAGAAGAGTTAATAGCCTATACCTCTTTCAAAACAGAAAAATTTAAATATAGAATGGCTTTACAAGTCATCACGGTTTGTGCTGAAGAATATCGCTACAATTTTTTGATAGATTGCGAAGGGTATAGAGACAGTGTACAAATCGCGAATGAATTATTAACCGCATTATTGGAATTTGAGCAAACTGACAAGGATTGTCTATAACTTGATTTGTAAAGTGCTGGTAACGTGTTTTTAAAGCCGGCCCCGATATTTAAAAATCTATTCAGAAAAGCATGAATACCAAATCATCAATCTCAGGCATTCGCAAGATAAATTTTACACGACAGCCTTCAAGAAAATAGAAAAGTTTTTAAGGATAATTTGGCGTTATTTTAGTTTTCCCGTTTCCGCACAGAAAGCAATTGAAAGGAAAACTATAATTTATTCTATTCAAAAAATAGAATTTACAAATACCCTCAAAAGGAGGAATAAAGATGTCAATACCAACAACCCCTAATTCAAGTCAACTGACACAGGCTCAACTTGATGAGATCAAAGAAGTCTTTGACTTGTTTGACGCAGATGGCAATGGTTCGTTAAGCCG
>JAYQWI020001120.1:0-3736 GCA_035871815.2 Candidatus Parabeggiatoa communis | reverse complement strand
AGTGCAAACTTTAGTTTGCTGGTTGGAGTGCAAACTTTAGTTTGCATCCGTTATTAATAAAAACAATTTCCCCAATCCATCATTCTCTCTTATCGCACCTAAATCATTTGATCTATATAAGCGTGCTAATTAGGAATAATTCACACTAAATTCTTCCTCACTTCACAATCACTATAAAATCCCCTTGACACAAGGTAACCGATTATGACTACCCCAGCCTTTGACAAAGAACAATACAGCATCACAAAAGAACCTTTTTACCAGTCGACTGCCAATGAAGTCACTTTGTACGAGGCAGCCTATCAACAGCGTTTGCCTGTCATGCTTAAAGGCCCTACCGGTTGTGGCAAAACCCGCTTCGTGGAATACATGGCCTGGAAATTACAAAAACCCTTAATCACGGTGGCCTGTAATGAAGATATGACCTCCTCTGATTTGGTGGGCCGCTTTCTGCTTGATCGGGATGGTACCCGTTGGCAAGATGGCCCGCTTACCGTCGCGACTCGTATCGGTGCTTTATGCTATCTTGACGAAGTCGTGGAGGCCCGTCAGGATACCACCGTTGTCATCCATCCGCTCACCGATCACCGCCGTGTTTTGCCTTTGGATAAAAAGGGTGAATTGCTAGAAGCCCATCCTGATTTCCAATTAGTCATCTCCTACAATCCGGGCTACCAAAGCTTGATGAAAGATATCAAGCAATCTACGAAACAACGTTTTACCGCGCTCGATTTCGACTATCCTAACGAAATCACTGAAACCGAGATTGTCACCAAAGAGACGGGCTTGGATAGCGAACAAGCTGGTAAACTGGTGCAAATCGCACACCGTGCCCGTAATCTGAAGGGACATGGTATGGATGAAGGGATTTCTACCCGTCTGCTCGTTTACGCAGGGCAGTTGATTCAAGTCGGCATTGAACCGATTGAGGCTTGCAAAATGGCTTTAGTGCGTCCGCTCACAGATGATCCTGACATCCGTGCGACTTTAGAGAATGCCGTCGAAATGATTTTCGGATAGAGGCAGATTGCTATGAACCCCGAACTGCAAGAGTACCGCGAAAAGCTGCGTTGCAGCCTTAAAAATATTGATGACATTTTTGATGAATGTTTATGCGAAGCCAAAAGTGTTATGACCCATCAGGGCATAGAAGCTTGGTTGGACAGTGCGAGCAGAGTGTGTAGTCTCGGTAGAGGGACTGAATTGGTGCTGCTTCTCCTAGAAGGCATGCCTGAAGTGGTGCGCTTAACCGACGAAAGCATTATTTATGAAGTGGCGGATATAGCTGAAACCCTCTCTAGCCGACTCATTGGCACCGCTATCAATCCCTTTCTGTCCACCTTGCCCGCCGTAGCCCGCCGTCTGAATGACACGCAATTGCTGCGCGAATGGTTAGAAATGGTCGAAAAGATGGCTGATGAGGCCAAAGAAGGTTTAGTGCCTTTGCTCGCTCGAATCCTTTATCTGCTCAATCAACTCAGCCTGGGTGGCCTGAAAAGCTGGATGAACTATGGCATACGCGCTTATCGCGATCAGCCCCATCGTTTTCCTGATTTTTTCAGTTTACAAACCGCAGATGCACACGCCATACTCCAGCGAGAGCGTCATGGAACGCTTTATATTGATTCAGAGCGGAAGCTGAACTTATATCTACGTGCCTTTTGGAACAGGCCCATGGATTTGCGGCCCTATTCCTTAGCCTTTGATCTGCTCCGTCAGCCTCAGCCCCACTTAGACAAACTCGGTTTCCATCTGCCTGATGTTTACGACGATCTAAACGGTGTCAAAGGTATCGACCGTTATCGGGCCATGATTACGCACATGATGGCACACAAACTCTGGTCGAAACCCTATCTTGCCGATAATTTCAGTAGTTTTCAGCACTTAACCGTGGAAACGTTTGAAGACGCTCGCGTAGAAACCTTAGCGATCCGCCGTTACCCAGGCTTACGGACATTATGGTTATCTCTCCATCCCCTGCCAAAAGAGGGCGATTGTCCAGAAGACTATGCCTGTATTCGCCACAAGCTGACCATGCTTTCTCGTGCCTTATTGGATCCTGATCATCCCTATACTGATCCCGTGCTTTTGGACTACGTTGCACGATTCCACGAGCGTATGGCTGAAGAGGCTTATAACACGGCTCTCAGCACAGAACTCGGTGTCACCTACCTGACTAAGATTTACGATCACAATTTCCGTAAGCCAAAGGTGTGGTTTGAAGATACGCAGGTGAGTTATCGGGACGATAACCGCTATTTATGGATGTTCCTAGAAGATGCCGAAGACGATGATGAATTTCATTCAGATCATGGAAAAAGCAATCCGAAAACGGATGAGGAGCTTGAAGGGGATATCCTGCCCCCTCAACACTATCCAGAATGGGATTATCAGATTCAAAGTTATCGGCCAGACTGGGCTACCGTGTACGAGGCCATTCAGTCTCCTGGCGATCCGAATGTGATTGACCGACTGTTAGAGAAACACTCTCTATTGGCGAAGCGTTTGAAAAAGATAGTCGATTTACTCAAGCCCCAACAACGTAAACGGGTGCGTTATCAAGAGGAAGGAGACGAATTGGATTTGGATGTCGTGATCCGCGCCATGACAGATTTCCGCGCAGGCACTATACCCGATACCCGTATTCAACAAAGCCACGTCAAAGATGGGCGGAATATTGCCGTCATGCTATTGCTCGATCTCTCACAATCCATCAACGACACCCCTGAAGGGAGCGAAACCAGTATATTGCAACTGAGTCAAGAAGCCGTCTCTATGCTGGCTTGGGCCGTAGAAGCATTAGGTGATTCTTTTGCCATAGGCGGATTCGCATCGAATACCCGGCACGAAGTGCGTTACATTCACTTTAAAGGTTTCAAAGAAAGTTGGGACGAAGTGCCTAAAGGCCGGTTGGCTGCTATGACAGCCTACTATTCAACTCGGATGGGTGCTGCCCTGCGGCACGCAGGACGATATCTTGAACCGCGCAGCGAAGAGAAGAAATTATTACTGGTACTGAGCGACGGCGAACCATCAGATATCGACGTACAAGATCCCCGTTACCTGAAAGAGGATACCCATATCGCGGTCAACGAATTAGATCGCAAAGGCATTACCACATATTGCATCACCCTTGATCCCAATGCTGACGAATACGTGGCCGATATTTTTGGCGCTAACAATTACACCGTGATTGACAAATTAGAACGGCTACCCGAAAAATTGCCCCAGTTGTTTATGGCGCTGACGCGGTAAAACGCGGATTATGGCCTGATTGAACTGATTGACGCTGATAAAAAAAATCAGCAAAATAGGTAAATAAATAACGCAAGAGGCGCAAACGACGCAAGGGATAAATTGCGCCTTTTGCGCCTTTTGCGTTTTCGCAAGAAACGCGAACGATGCAAGGATACTCAATACGCATGAAAACACAAATAGAGCAAATTAAAGTTAAGAATTTTAGGTTATATAAGAATTTACAAGTGACTGATTTGCAACGATTAAATGTTTTTTTAGGCGCGAACGGTTCGGGTAAAACGACTTTGTTTAAAGTGTTCAGTTTTCTGTCCACCTGCTTAAAAGAAAATGTCACAGTTGCGGTTAATCGTGAAGGGGGATTTAAGGAAGTTATCACTCGTAACAGTAACCCAGAGAAAGATTTCCTTGAATTTGAAATCAAGTTTCGTAATTTTGAGCAAGGCGAAAAAAGTCCTTTAGTCACTTACCAATTAAAAAT
>JAYQWI020001119.1:0-5142 GCA_035871815.2 Candidatus Parabeggiatoa communis | reverse complement strand
TTGGCGACATCGTGATGATACCAAATATCGGGATACTCTTTATCGGGTAGATCGATAATACCGGATACGGGTACCTGTCGAGACTCAAACGTTCTAAAACAGCGTCGTATTTCAGGATCGTGAGGGGCTAAGGTGCTGAGAAACTGGATATTCAGATACAGGGTTTCTTGGCCGCTTTTGAGGGCTTCCCATTTTTCGGTACTGATGTTCAAGCCCTTTTCGCCTAATATCCGTTTGTTGATCATTAATTCAAAGTGGCGTTGAGTGGGATCAGTGCTGAATTGACCGACTTTTCCCCAATAGCGAATGCCATAGTCAGGCTTGAGCATGGGATCGTCGGGTGCGACGGCAAAGGCTTTTAACAAGAGCTTTTTCTGCTCGGTTTGGATGAGGGCCTGGTTTGGCCAAATATCGAACCCGTAGGTAAAGTCTTCTGCTATCCATGATAGGTTTTCGACATCGTTCTCTTTTGGGGCGCTACCTGAAAATAGACCCATGAATGAAGCCTGTTTTTGCCAAAAACGGGGGTTTTGATCAATTGATGGGGGTATTTCCTTTGTGACCCGCGTTTTTAGAAATGTGTGTTGTTCATCGGTAAAGGTAGCGGAATTGAGAGATTGTACGCGCAAGGTGCCCATCATGGGCCGCGCTTCTTCTAAAGAGCGATCAACAATGGATTCGACTGTTGAGGCTAATGCAAATAAAATCAATAGGGTTGCTGTGGCGAACAAGATACTGATAAAACCGAAAATCACTTCACGACGGCCGCGATAATATAATAGATCGTGGCGAATATAGTAAGCAATTGAATGCCAATCCATGATATGCCCTCTTTAATTAAAGAAATGTTGAATCGCTTTGCTGCAATGTTGTCGGATATCTTCTAAGCCTTCTATACTTATAGCGTTTCCCTGTTGCATGAAATACATTCTTCGTAGGGGCAAGCCCTTGTGGTTGCCCTTGTTTGTATTTAACTTAATCGAAAAATGCTATAGCATCGTGATAAATTGCGCTTTTTGATTATAACAGCCAACTTACAGCTAACCCAATACGAATATTAATAACGGTGGACAATATAAACAATACGGTAGGCTAAGCTATCCGACACTCGCTATTTGACGCTTTCTATCAACTCTATATCCTTTTTGAGCCACACATTGACTATCTCATCTAGGCTCGTTTTTTTCTTAACCGCAATTTTTTTAAGAAATTGAGCGACATCAGATTCAAGACAAATATATCTATCAGAACGTTCATCTTGATAACATTCGTCACTTTCGCTTGGATATCCGTTAGTAGTCAAACCGATTTCATAAGGTAGGTGGACTAAATTAAGCAAAGACGGTTCCCAAAAATCACTCTCGTCTTGATAAATAAACAACTGTTCCTTAATTTTTCGCAGTAAAACGGTATCCCCATTAAAATCAAGAATGGCATTTGGAGACGATTTGTTCAGCAATGTCATGCTGGCTTTGATAAGATTAGCCTGTGCTAAACTAAAATCTGCGAATTTGTCTTGAACAAAAGACAATGAAAGCTTAGGTGTAAAATGAAAGTAATCTTTTACAAATGCTTTATCTTCTTGATCGGCATAATCAATGTAAATAATCAGGCCCGGTGCTTTTAAATAATCAGTTTGATACTCGAAGTCTTGAAGGTGAGACAGAAGATTGCTGATCTCGGTCAATTTCAGATCAGTCTCGATCATTAATGTGTATTCTAATGCCATGATATTTCAGTTCTCATTAAAATAATTCCAAAATTTCTCCATTTTTTAAGATAATCAGTTGTTGGAGATTTAATACTGGCTTTCTTATTTTAAACATGGTTTCTATGTCTTTTATTGGGACATCATTATCCTCAAGATTGAGAACTACCCTATATGTTTGTCCTCTTTTAACTTTCCTTGAAATTTCATTACGGATTTGTTCGACATCAGCCTTGTCATTTGGGGCATAATTATCAAATATCTCACCATTGATACGATAATCAGGTTGTTTCCCTTTTCTTATATTATCATCTGCTCTTGTGAAAGGATTTTGTTCGACATGATGTCCGTTCTCAACCAATATATCTGCTGACTCATTTTCATGTTGCAGAGAACGTTTATTGTCTTTATTTCCTTTTATATCAGTTCTTATTCCTGAAAGTTTACCTTTTTGCATCAAATTTTGTTTGAACATAGATAAAATGGGTTAAAGCTAACGGTTACTTTGTGTTGTCGCTCTAGCTGCCCTACAGATTTAACCCATACTGCGCTCGCTGATAAAAGCGAATATCACTTCACGACGACAGCGATAGTATAATAGATCGATCGTGGCAAATAGAGTAGCCAATAGAACGCCAATCCATGATAAGCCCTTCTTAATTAAAAAAATGTTGAACCGCTTTGCTGCAATGTTGTCGGATATCTTCTAAGCCTTCTACTCCTCGATGGCGTAAAACGGAGCCTTCATTCGGGGTTTCTTTGACTAAGTAGACAATACGGTCGGCATAGTGGGCTGCGACACAAGGATCGTGGGTGACCAGTACTAAGGCATTTTGCCTTTCTTTTATCACGATATTGAGAAAAGTCTTCATCACGCCTTTGGCGGTTGTATTGTCCAAATTCCCGGTGGGTTCATCAGCGAAAACAACAGCGGGACGGTGGATTAAGGCACGGCCAATGGCAACCCGTTGGCGTTGCCCGCCGGAGAGTTGATCGGCACTTAAATTGCCTTTTCCTTGTAATTCAATGGCTTGGAGCATTTCTGTTTCTAATCGGCGAATTTCTTTCACGGGTTTGCGTCGCAGACGCAGTGGTAAGCCTATGTTATCAGAGGCATTGAAGTTGCCTAACATAAAAGGGGTTTGAAAAACAAACCCGAAATGGCTGCGTAATGTATCACGGGAAATGGGTTTCGTGGATTGATCTGTTTTCAAGGTTAATCCGTTAGAATCGACGGTATAGTTTTGTTCTTGAAATGTGTAATGAATCGCTCCTGCTGTTGGTGTATCGAGTGAGGCTAGGAGATTCAGCAGGGTGCTTTTACCTGAGCCGGATAAACCTAAGATGGCTAAACACTCACCGGGATATATCTCTAAATTAATCTCTTTGAGTACGGGCTCTTTTGGATAGTTAAAAGAAAGATTGTCAACCCGGATGAGGGGGGGTTGGGTATCAAGCATTGTTGTGATGTCCTTGTTATCTATTTTCATAAAAATCATTTTCAGCTATTGTTCAACAGCCTAGTGCAGGAAAGCGGAAATCCTAAGCCCCTCTTTAAAAGGGGTTGCCCTGGTTTTTCAATGGTATGGAAACTGGAGCGATCCTGCACTAGTAGAGAAAAACTCTGTGGCCCTCTGTGGCCCTCTGTGAACTCTGTGTTGCGTTTTTTACGCAACACACCTGAATTTAATAAAAAAAGGTCATAGCAAAATCAATTTGGAACGAAAAGAAACCGCATGAGTGGATAGGTTTCTTGATTAATCTTGGGTATGCCAGACTTTTAAGCGTTTAACGAGTTCATCATACCAATAACTATTTGAGGTTAGGCGGATGAATGCAATGCCTTGTTTGGCCCAGGCTTCCCGTTGAGATTGCTTGGGAAGCCGACGACTTAAAATGACCAGTGATTGCGTTTGCAAGGGAAGGCGATTGATCTGCCGTTCCAATTGGGCAATGGATAAACGATGTGCGAATAAAAGAGTCAAGTAACGTCCGCCTTCTTGCCACTGCTGTTGTTCTGCTAATGCGGAAAGCACTTGTGGCATTTGCTGCGAAAAATTGGCGTATCTAAACTGACCACGCCTATTTTGTATCGGTTGGATTAACCGGTTAAAAATTTTTCTCTCGTCCGTTTCAGAATTGACGGTTGTGTTGCTGTATTCTTCCAAAGTGATCTGGCGTGTGTTATTGACATCAAGAAACCATATATGAAAGGTCATGTCTTGATCTATAGAATGCAAGAAATCAGCAAGCGGTTTAGCCAATTCTCTGGCACGATAATCCCAGATGCCACGCCATTCGCCTTGTGTGTTCACAAACACCCAATTAATGTGGACGCTGTCGGATTGAGGCGGGGGCGCTATTATACAGTCTGATCCTACTGGTTTATTATCAGATGTTGCGAGTTGATAATAGGTGTATTTCTGGCACGCTGTGGGCAGATTTTGCGGATGCGAAACGGGGATGCCATGAGTAAACAAGTGATCGCGCCCTTTGTCAAAACCTTCAATCTCTTCCGCCTTTACGGCATAGCCGGTTAATGACCAAAATTGCTGCTGATAGCCAGGAATTGGGTTAAAGCGGCGCGTCATATTGGTCTGACGATCAAGCACGGCATAAGGTTTATTAGCCCTGCCTTTGATAATATTGCGGTGAGTTAAGGGGAATAGGCGGGGCCAATCACCACAATAAATTGCGAACAGGGCTTGATTATTAACAAGCTTTTGAGCAATAGGGAGCGTTTCATTAAAGCCTTGTAGGGTGATCTGTCCCCCCAAGAGATCGAGAAAACGGAGGTGATTGCGGCTTTCACAGTCAAAATACCCCCTACCATCAATTTGGCAATTCTCTTTTTGATTCAACTGCCAGCGCATTTTCCGCCATAAACTGTCTTGAGGGAGGTGAGTCTGTAAAAGACGGGGAGTCGGTTTGACTTGAATTTGAAATGAATGACTCCTCTGTTCTTGTTGTCCTTTCGGCCAGGGTTTTAATCCAAGCCTCTGTGGCGAATAGCCCTGTTTGTAGAGACGTTGGCAGATTTCATTTGGGATTGTGGTGGTGGTTGCTTGAAAAGCCAGCTTTGCGTCGGAGGATATCGGCTCAAATTTCAATGAACATTGATTAAGAGACAAATCGCTTGCGAGTATTGTCCAAACGCCTTGATTGTTGGATTGCAAATGGCTCAGTGGCCCCACAATCCGCCATTCTTTCGGAACGGTATGAAAATCGTCAAGCGTGAAGTCAAAAAATAAGAGCAATTGACGGGTATCAATACGAATACCGTCGCCAATGACTTCGATCTTGACTTTGTTTTGACTGTCAAAATAGGGGCAAACGAGTTGGGCACCCTTCATCAGGTAGTTGAGCCAAGTTTGAGCGGGCTCTTTTTTAATTGGGCAAAGGGTAGTCCAGTTGAGAGTCGTCTCATCGGGATA
>JAYQWI020001118.1:0-3155 GCA_035871815.2 Candidatus Parabeggiatoa communis | reverse complement strand
CTTGGCTAATTTTTTCTGCCATTGTTGCCGAAAGTCGCGTAATTTCCTTTTCATAAGCATGAGTGTTGAGTGACATCAAAATGAGTGGCACAGCACAAGCCCATAAAAGGAATTTATAAGCAAAAGCATTATGATTCATGACAATAATTTTTATCTGCTCCTCAAAAGTTAGTCAGTGTAGGATGGCTAGAGTTTTGATACAGCATCAAAAAAACAAGGATGTTGTATTTATAAATATATCCACTCTAATATTTAGCGGGCGCTAATCATAACAAAGTTAAACTATCAGGTCAAGGGGTCAGAGACCAAAAACTCAAAGATTTTTTCAGCAATGCGGTCTATTTTGTATAAATATCATATTAATCAATCAGTTATTATTTTTTACACTAAGAGTAATTATAAATTATAAATAATGAATTATCAATAAATCGAAAACGAATAAAAGCAAAATCAATTTGGAACGAAAATCTCATTGTAAAATCAATTTGGAACGACAATTACCGCAAAATACAGTTTGATCCAAAGCTTTCAACTGATATGCTGTGGCACTCTGAGAACGTGTTGAAAAACGTTGAGGCAAACTCACAGGTGGTTAGATGTTGATATGATTGGGTTATCTCAGCTTGCTTGTAATAGGGGGCTTCCAAAAACTCCCTTTATAGCCAGAGGGAGAAGGTTGATCAATGATTTTATCCGATGGTATTCTCCCTGCACTGATAATGGATTGCCATATTGTTTCAGCAGATTCAATTAGATGACACTCTTCCATACCCACTAATAAGCCTCGGGTTGAAAGAAGATGTGCATTACCTTGGATAAACGCATTGATCCGCCGAACATCAGAATCTTCAAATAAAATTAATATCGGTTCTGTTTGAGCAATTTTATCATCAATCTGATCGAAAAATTCAGCGATAGCGGCTTCTCCAAGTCCACGATGTCTTTTTTTTAGACCAGATTCTCTTTCTTGTTTTGCCACTTTTCCCACAAACGTTTCTTCAACGTGAACGTAGTCCGGGTTATTTTTTACAAAATCAACATCGATTTTGCACCTAACCGAGTTAAATCGTTTGTACATTCATATAAGACATGATCAATTATATAAACTGGCATGTCTAATTTGAGTAACAAATCCAATCTTTCTGCAATCCCCAAGCTAATGAGTGGTCCACTATCCGGTATGGCCAATACGGTGCGTTTCATTGGGATTCTCTCCAGATTTTTGAAAACAGGGCAGCCATTACCTTGATTTCTGGCTCCGGCAAGCTAGGAAGTGGTAAATGGTTATCAGCCATCATAACGATTAACTTTCCATAATCCACTCCCAATAAGGCCATCGTTTCTTGACGACTCAGTTCATCTTCAGAATAACGTTTCAAGATAGCTTTGTTTAAATCAGGTGTTTTTATGATTTCGGTAAGGTATTCTTTAACCATCTGAGTGAGGCTAATACCTTTGGCAGCAGCGTAAATGTTAGCCTGATGCAATAAGTTATCCTCAATATTTAATGTTAAAGTTGACATCACGTTTCAGCTATAGATGTTCGGAAAAATCATTTTACAAGAAGGGCACTTAACCCGGGTGTGATTAAAACGGCATGGTGGTCAGGAACCCCAGGTTCCACCTTTTCAGGCAAAAGTTTAGCGCAGCTAAAGTTTTGCCTAAAAGCCTATTCACATTCAACAACTGAAGGGTTGTGCTACTTTGGTTTGCCGTTTTTACGTTCCAAGTTTGCTTTGGAGAACCAAGATTGATCAGGACTCTTTTTTTTGGAATGTGCTCTATTTAGGTTTGCTTGGCATTGTTCCTTTGGGCAAATTTGTATTTGCCTGATGCCTTCAGCTTAGCTTCCAAAGCTTTATAGTATTCTAATAATTGGTTCAAATCATGACCATATTTCTCTGATATTTTATGGCGTATCTTTCTAATTTCAACCAGTTCTGAATGAATCATCGTTATGCTTCCTTCTCTTCTAGGTCATTTAGGGGTGTTGCTAATATGGGGGTGGGTAATCCAATTTGAAAATTAATTCTACGGATATGCTCGAATTTATTGGCGTTCGCAATATGTTGACAATTCCAAGTTAAAAGTATATCGACTTTATAATACTATAGTTTGTCAGATACATAAGTTGGCCTTGAACATACTGGATATCACTGTTTTGATAACTGATAACTGATAACTGATAACTGAAAAACTCCCTTACTTAAGTCGCTTTAGGTATTTTAAATGGTGTTCGTGGCGCAAAAGAGACCATTTTTTTACCCGCTTTATCCTGACGCTTTTGTATATCTCGAAATAGACTATCAATGTCATAATTAAACTGACTCGCATATTGTTCACGTAATCTACGAATTTCTTCAACGATAGGGTCTTTCCACATAGTTTACTCTCCTATTAATTCTTGAGGTGTACAAAGGATAGGTGGCTCAAATCCATATTTTCTACAAATGGCTTCGATTTTGGGTCTGAGTACGGCATTTGCGATATGCGTACAATTCCAGGTGAGCAAATATTCCATACCATTTATGGTTGCTACTGAAATATGATAAGCATCAACTTCCGATTTTTTTGGAATTGGCCCTTCTGTAATCAATGCGTTAGCAAGCACTTTCACATCTTCAGTCACAGAAAGCTCTGGTAAATCTGCAATCACTGAGAGTCGTCTTTGTGCGGCTTCTGGATGACCTAAGCCCACTTCTGCAATGACAAATTCTGAAATAAACAAGTCAAAATCAAAACGATAATTTTCCCACCATTCAAGCGTGGCATTTTGGTTTGCCATAGCGCGAATATCATTACTTGGACGTGCAGTAAGATAACTCGGTATTGAGGTTTCAATATAAACTTTTGGTTTCATAACATTCTTAACTATTGGTAATGTCCATCAACTGCCTTGATAGAGAGGGCTACCTGTTCATAAGCTACTCTATGCACACAAATATCCTTACATAAAATATAAGTAAAAACAACCTCGTAATTTCATTGGGTTTTAAACGGTTGGGGGTCGTTCATTACCTCAACTGAGCCAATCAAAACTGGCTTATAAATCAATAAGTTAAAAGTTATGTGCATAGAGTAGGTTCATAAGAGGGCGCATTCCCAAAAAAAGGGTCATTATCAATTTCGGTTGAGTACTTTGGCCTGGTACACTT
>JAYQWI020001117.1:0-5987 GCA_035871815.2 Candidatus Parabeggiatoa communis | reverse complement strand
CAGCCAGAATAATATCAAAACGGTAACCGATGCTAACCGAAATACCAGCACTCGTTATTATGATGATGCTGGCAATCTGATTCGGCAAGTCAACGCCCTCAATCAAGAAACGCGCTATGAATATGATGGCGAAGATCGTTTAATTCGGGTGATTGACGCTAAAAACCGCGTGACTCAATTGGGTTATGATAGCAAAGGCCGATTGGAAAGCATTACCAATCCATTAGGTTTTACCCAAACGCTAGAATATGACGCGGCCGATAACCTGCGAAAACGCTTTGATGCTTTTGGCAAACTTGTCTTATCCCTTAACTATAATGAATTGGACAATCCCATTGGGGTTACGGACGCACTTTCTAATAGCAGCACTTTTAACTATGATGAATTAAGTCGCTTAATCCAAGCCACCGATCCTAAAAATCGGGTTACTCAGTTTGATTATGATGACTTAAACCGTTTAGTTGAAAGTGAAGATGCCATTAAAGGGATTTCAAGCCAAGGCTTTGATGCTGATGGTAATCGGGAAAGCTTGAACGATGCTCATGAGCACAAAACCCAATTTCACTTTGATAAGAATGGTCGTTTAGTTCAAGAAACTGATGCCACGAGTGATAAGGTGCGTTATACCTACTCGGCCCGCGACTTATTAGAATCAGTCACCAACGGCCGTAATCAAAAACGCCAATTTGAGTATGATGCCGTAGGCCGACTCAAAAGTTGGACTGATCCAGATGGCACGGTATCCTACACCTATGATGCCAATGGCAATGTCTTAACTGTCACAGATAAAAATGGCACCATTACCCGTGAATACGATAAACTCAACCGTGTCACCAAGTACACCGACACGCAAAACAACACCTTGCAGTATGAATATGATGAAGTCGGTAATTTAGTCACTTTAACCTATCCCGATGGCAAGCCAGTTCATTATGAATACGATGCAGCAGATCAATTAGTCAAAGTCACAGATTGGGAAAATCGTGAAACACGCTACTATTACGACAAAAATAGTCGCTTAATCAATATCTTGCGTCCTAATGGCACCAAAATGACTCGTGTCTATGATGATGCCGGACAGCTAAAACAGCAAAAGGATGTCCTCATTGCAACAGGTGAAATCATTAGCCAATTTGACTTCAGCTACGACAAAGCAAGCAACATCACCCAAGAATTGAGCATACCACCGCCACAACCCCCTCAATTCACGGTTCCAACCAACATGACTTATGGTTTGTCAAACCGTTTAGCCACTTATAATCAGGAACAGGTGCAATTTGATGTCGATGGGAATATGGTAAGAGGGCCTTTATCTGGTGAGATGGCGAATTTTGTCTTTGATTCGCGCAATCGCTTGAGGAATGCTGGTGAAACTACCTATCATTATAATGCCGAAAATCAGCGCATTGGTGTCAATCAAACCCGGTATGTCATCAACTCCCAACCGGTGCTAAGTCAAGTTTTAGTTCGGACTAAAGGCAATGGTGAAGTAACATATTATGTCTATGGTTTAGGTTTAATTGGAGAGGCAAGTGCTGGGAATTATTTTAGTTATCATTTTGATTATCGGGGTAGTACCATTGCTTTGTCTGATGCTTCTGGGCAGGTAATTGAGAGGTTCCAGTATTCGCCGTATGGGTCGTTGATGTATGGGGATTCTTCGGCAACACCATTCCTGTTTAATGGTATGTATGGGGTGATGAGCGATAATAATGGGCTATACTATATGCGGGCTAGGTATTATAGTCCTGAAATTCGGCGATTTGTGAATCAGGATGTTTTGCTTGGGTTTGTTGCTAATGGGCAAACACTAAATCGCTATGCTTATGTGAAAGGAAGAGCTATTTCATCTATTGATCCTTTTGGATTAGAGGATGTTACCGGCTCTTACTCTGAGGATTTGCTTAAGAATTATGATAAAACCCCGCCTATTGCCCCAATACCAGAAATTGTTGGCATTTTGATTATAGCTTTTACTCCAGGTGGGGGAGAACTTTTGGACATTGATGCCTTATTTGGTATGAGTTCTCCTTCAAGTGGATGGGAAAAATTTGGTGCTGGTAGTAGTCTTGTCTTAAGCGTTTTGACGCTTGGAACGTCACCGAATTTTGGTGCATTGGCAAAATGTGATGATATTCTCCCTGTTTATCGGGGTACAAACCGACGAATGGAACAAGAAATATTTGAAGAAACAGGATACTTGCTCAGTGATAAAGCTCTATCAGTTTATTTAGAAACGGGTTCAATAGAAACTGCGCTAAGTGAAGCTGCCAAAACTCATGACGAATGGCTCAAAATTTGGGGAAGCGAAGCAGATTTTGTAGAAGCTCATGGCGAATTTGGAATCGAATTAGCTAGAACTTTTCGATTAGAGAGAACTTTACTCTCTGTCACAATTGATCCTGATATCGCTCGTTTCTTTGCGAACATGCCTCAAGGAGGTAAACTCTATCAAGCAAGGGTTCCATATTCGGTTTTGCGACCACAAACCATTCCAGGAGCCGGTGAAGGTGAATTTTTAATACTTTTTGGTTATAGAGGGTTTAATGAAATCGAATGATCCAAAACTCATTCCTTTAACGGTTGATGGTCAGACTTTGCTCGTTCCAACCGGCACCGGTTGGAATGAACTTAGAAAAGAACCTGACATAGATGAAATGCCTATTGGCTCTTTTGATAGCTTGTCGAAAGAATTAGAAATAGTGGCTCAATATGATGAACTTCTAATCGGTTTGGATAAGATGCCTTTTTCTTATCCTCGCTGGTGGCATGGTTATGTATTGCTTCAGACCTCTAGTGGAATACAGAGGATTCTTTTTGAATGGATTAGATGTGAAAATTGTCAATGGCAAGGATGGATAGGCAATCCCACAGATTCCACTATATATATTGGTGCGATGAATAAAATGGAGGCCCTCAATAAAGGTTGGGAACATCCGATCATTCCATGTATCAAATGTGGCGGCTCACTTCCTAGACATCCTATTTGGGTTGAAGGAGCTAAATAATCAGGTAGGGTAGGCAAATACATACTTAATTTGGTAGTCCTGAAATGTGGGTGATGTTAATTTAAATTTATTAATCAATGAGTTACCTGTAGTCAATTGCTCATAGGTCCATCAAAAGTCTGTCGCGTTTGGTACATGGGGGATATTGATAGCTAAGGCTTGATGGGCTATTGCCACACTTTTCCCTTTGATGACTTCAACCACTAACGGCTCTAAGTTATTGATTTTTATATCACCCACATTTCAGGACTACCCTTAATTTAATTGATTTCATAATACTGATGACCGTTTATCCATCATTCTTTTTGAATGAACAAAAACGATCTCCAAGGGTGGATAAAGTAAAAGTGCAACTTCGTAAGGTTCAATCCACCCTTTAACTAAAAGGAGAAGCAATATGACTCAATTCATTTTCTTCCTAAAACCCCTTATTTTCATGACAGGGTTACTTATCTCAAGTGCCAGTTATGCCATTGATTATGTTTACGATGATCTCAATCGGCTTGTTCAAGTGATTTACCCAACAGGTGAAATCATTCATTACCCTTACGCTGCGACGGGTAATTTACTGAGTGTGATTCAAACTGAAAACCAAAGCAATGCCGATGCTTCCAATGACATAACGAGATAAATATTCCCTCCCAAATATCAATATCATCACCCGTTAAACGTTAAGCAAAACGGGTGAAATGATGCCTTAGAGCGTTATTCAATCATCCCCTCCAATCGCTCTCAACTCGTAGCTTTCCCTTAAAAAGGAACTCCAACATCCCTATTTTGATTGAATCTTGAAGTTCGTAAGTTCAATCCAACCTCTTTGTGCTGATGTCAATTCCGTCAAGGGGTAGCTATCACAGAACCCGTTTCTGATTTCATAAAGTGTACTTCAGCCTTACCCGTTTTGATAATCACCCCAGAAGCTACTCGCTACCAATTAGGCTATGATCAAGTCGGCCGTTTAGTCAACATAACCGATGGCGAAAATCACCGCACCACATTGGGTTATGATGGCATAAACAGCTTGGTTTATATCGTTAATCCATTAGGCCAGATGGTCAATGTGACTTATGATAGCCGCAATAACCTAAAAACGATAACTGATGGAAAACGAAACACCAGCACCCGTTATTATGATGAGAATGGCAATCTGATTCGACGAGTCAACGCACTCAACCAAGAAACGCGCTATGAATATGATGGCGAAGATCGTTTGATTCGCGTGATTGACGCGAAAAACCGCGTGACTCAATTGGGTTATGATCACAAAGGCCGATTGGAAAGCATAACCAATCCATTAGGCTTTACCCAAACCCTAGAATACGACGCGGCCGATAACCTGCGAAAACGCTTTGATGCCTTTGGCAAACGGGTTTTGTCCCTTTCCTATAATGAATTGGACAATCCCATTGGGGTTACGGACGCACTTTCTAATACCAGCACTTTTGACTACGATAAATTAAGTCGCTTAATCCAAGCCACCGATCCTAAAAATCGGGTGACTCGCTTTGATTATGATGACTTAAACTTTTTAATTTTCGTTTCTGGGGGAAAACAGTTCCGAAAAGAAGCCGCCAACAAATTATTGATGCTATTAAGGAAGTTACAGGAAAAGAGGTCTATTCAAAAAAATGAAGGTAAGAGGATTAGAATTACCAAATGCATTACAAAAAGTGATGTTAAATGGCGTGTGGACGAGTCGCGGCAAAGATTTTTCAGGAATATGGCGTGATGATTATCACATTGCATTGTTTAAAAAGTTGTTTCCCAGAGTTGAGGGCTATCCATGGCCACGTTTTTTTGGTTATGAAGAAATGTTAGAGGTAAATGATGGGTTTTGGAATGGGGAAAGAGATATAATAAAACTTTATCTTGGCAAAAGTAGTAAAGATTATCCTCCTGGAAACATTGACCCTCATTTGACAATATTCATTGGTGAATCAGACCCTGATAGCCCAATTGCTCTTGATTATAGAACACCTACTCCACGAGTAGTTTATTTTTGTGACATTAGGTATAAAATTTTATGGATTGAAGCTGCTAAAACTTTATGGGTTGAAGCTGCTAAAGACATAGAAACTTTATTATCTGCACTTGAACTTAATAGTAAATAACCTGTAACATGCGGTAAGATGTGGTGAGGAAACGAACCGCATCAACCAACCATGTTGCTATACAATTGGGTGTGACTTCCATTTATTTGATGTCAACTTTAATCTTGTAACGCGGTATCAGGGACATATAGTAGTTAACAGAGCTTTAACTGACTCTTTTGAAAACAGGTTCCTGGACCTTTTTAGGTCGAAACAGATTAGGTTTTGTTATGATAATTGATGAAGCAGGTAAACTTAAGTTTAGGTGGAACTCTCAGTCGATTAATATGTTTAATTTTCGTTTCCTAGGACGAACGGTTCCGAAAAACAGACGCCAACCACTCCATGATGCTGTAAAGAAAGCTACAGGAAGAGAAACTTATGATGACCCTACCTATGGGCCTAATTTATAAGAAAGTCACAAAAAGAGGAACTTATTTAGTGCAATGAAAGTAAGAGGATTAGAATTACCAAAAGCTCTACAAACAGTGCTATTGAATGGTATGTGGACGAGTCGTGGCGATGATTATTCAGGAAAATGGCATAATGATTATGACATTAAATTGTTTAAAAAGGTGTTTCCTAGAGCTGATGATGATCTACTTCCAGATTTTTTTAGTTATGAATACATGTTGCGTGTAAATGAGTTTTGGGATGAGCCAAAAAACCTTGTAAAACTTTATCTTGGTAAAGCCAGTAAAAATTATCCGCCTGGAAATGTTGACCCTAATCTTACCGTAATCATTGGTGAATCAGAGTACGAGAGCCCAATCGCTCTTGATTATAGGTCATCTACTCCACGAGTCGTTTATTTTTGTGATGTTGAATATAAAATATTATGGTATAAAACTTCATTGTATAGATCTTTATGGGTTGAAGCTGCTAAAGA
>JAYQWI020001116.1:0-2058 GCA_035871815.2 Candidatus Parabeggiatoa communis | reverse complement strand
AGATGTCAATACACAGGATTTCGATGAAACAGTGAGCCACATTTTATTGAAATACCGTCATAAATTGCCTGAATATTTTGACAAAATAGAAAAATTGCCAAACGGTGTATTTTATGAAAGAAGTAGAACTCATTCAGCGGGTAGAAAACCACGATTGACTAAATCTATTTCCTTTGTTGAAAGATTAAGACGTAAACATCAAGAAAGGATGCGACAACTTGATAAAGCGGGTTGGTATAAATTGATTTAAATTTTCCGTCTTGAACTCTAATATATCGTTGGAAAAAATAACGCAAGAGACGCAAGAGACGCAAGAGACGCAAAAATTTCGTTTTCTCTTGAGAAAAAGTGTCTTTAGCGTCTTTAGCGTCTTTAACATCTTTAGCGTTTATTTCTCTTTCAATCGCTTTGCGAAACAAGTTGTATTAATTATAAACTATTTCAGCAAGATACTGATCACTTCATTGGCATTGTACACAATAATCCCATTATCTAAACGATACCCGAAGTAAATCTGCACTTTACCGCTTAGCCCGCCAAATGTGCCTTCGTATATCTTAAGCAGATAGCTTTCGGGTAAATTATCAATGCGCTTAAATGGGATTAAATGCCCTAATTGCCCATCCCAAACTGGCGCGGAGGCTTCGCCAAGCATGAGCATGACTGTGACGGGAGGCGGTTCAATGGATTGGTAGCTGACGACAACAATAATATCGGCCGGTTGCCCAATATGAGGGCTGTCTACTTTTATCATGCCTTGAATGGATACGGTTTGATCGGCGTTTTCTAAAACGATTTCTTGATTGAAATGACCGGGGGTTTGGGCTGTGCCTCCATAAAAACGGGCGGTGGTGTTAATGGGTTGACCACTTTTATCGACGGCCGCGCCAAATCCTAAACTCGGTAATGTGGGGAGGGCCTCTGTCACTTGCAGGGTGACATGAGCGGTTAGCGTTTCAGATGTGGCCAGTGTGGCTATTAGGGTATAAGTCCCTTGCGTTTCAGGGACTTGTAAACGCAGACTGACTTCTCCGTTGATATTCGTCGTCGCAAGCGTGGTGGAAAGCCCTGTGCCGATAAACTCTCCTGTTGGCGTTTTGAGTTGAAAATTGATCACTTCTCCTGATAGGGCATTCTTGAACGCATCGGTCAATTTGAAACGAATCATGGCCGACATTTTGCCGCCTGAGAGGGTTTGATTCTCGCCTTCAATCACTGTCAATTGAGCGGCGCTACCGGCGACAACTATGACTGATGTGCCAATAAACAGTGCGGTATTGTCTTCTAATACGCCAGTCAGGGTATGATTGCCAACGGTGTGCGTGCCTTTGAGACGGGTGATGGCTTGCCCATTATCATCGGTTTCGGCCGTATAAGCGGTTAATCCGTCTTCACTGATGGGATTCCCCTTTGGATCGACTAGATTAAAATTCACGGTGAGGCCCGTTTTGGGATTGCCTTGTTCATCAATGACTGAAAAGGTGATATCGCTGGAATCCGCGCCTGCGGGTACCATTTGACTGCCGCCATTGATAACCGTGATAGCCGCTGCGGCGGGTATGACTTGTATAAAAGCGCGTGCGATCAGTGTACCTTCGCTGGCTAATGCGGCCGTTATGGTGTAAGTACCTTTCAGATCAGTGCTGGCTAAGCGCGTTGTCACCTGTCCATAGCCATTACTGGTGGCTGTACTGGGATCAAGTCCAGTGTTAGTGGTTTCACCCGTTGGCGTTTTGACATAGAAATTAACGACTTGCCCAGGTACCCGATTATTAAAAGCATCGGTTAAGGCAAAATGGATGTTAGCAGAAGGCTTTCCTTTGGAAATCTTTTGATGCTGGCCTTCAATCGTTGTCAAATGAACAACGCTGCCAGGTATGACTGTGATACGCGCCTGAGCGGTTTGCGCGGCATCGGTTCCAAAAATCGCTGTGATCGTGTAATCACCCAGACTGCCCCTACCCACAAGACGAGTAGACACCTCTCCTTTATCATCACTGATAGCGAGATCAGGGGTTAAACCGTTTTCAATGGCATTGGCCTCAGAATCGGCTAGGG
>JAYQWI020001115.1:0-3397 GCA_035871815.2 Candidatus Parabeggiatoa communis | reverse complement strand
TTAATGGATATTATGATGCCAAAACTGGATGGTTATGACACCATGCGAAAAATTAGAGAACAAAAACGCTTTCGTAAATTGCCGATTATTGCCTTAACAGCGAAAGCCATGAAGGGTGATAAAGCGAAATGTATTGAGGCGGGTGCAAATGATTATTTATCGAAGCCAGTGGATACTGATAAACTGCTTTCATTGATGCGGGTGTGGCTTTATCAATGAAGCGTTCTTATTGAGTATTTATTTCGTGATTGAAATCGTTCTAAACGCTAAAGACGCTAAAGACGCTAAAGACGCTAAAGACAGAGGTAAAGAAATCGAAGCGTCTCTTGCGTCTCTTGCGTTATAAATAACATTGACTACATTTAATATAAAAATCAAATTGTTCGAGTACATAAACCACTGATAACATCACACTGATAATTGAGAATTAAAATGAACTTTTTTAACAATCTGAAAGTGGGTAATAAGATTATTACGGGTTACCTTGCTATATTGCTTTTAATGATGGGCATGGTGGCCATGCTGGTTTTTAGTCTGAACAATTTGACAAAAGACTTTACCTTTTTGGTTGAACACGATCTGCCTGTATTGGCTAATGCTCACCAATTGGCTAAGCTGCTTGTCGATATGGAAACGGGGGAACGGGGTTTTCTGATTACTGGTAAAGATGAATTTCTTGAGCCTTTTCAAAATGGTATGGCGCAATTTAATACGCTGATTGAGTTAGAGAAAAAACGGGTTAGCGATAATCTGGCCCAAGTGGCGGTATTGGAAAAAATAGAACGTCTCCACAATGAGTGGATTCAGGTAGCCGCTAAGCCGGAAATTGCTAAACGACGCGAAGCGAATCAGGCCACCGTCAGTGCAGAATCTTTACAAGAAATGCTCAAGACAGGCCTAGGTAAGGGTATTTTAGATGAATTGCGCGGCGTGTTGGATAAAATGGAAGTCAGCACCAAGCAAAACGATCTTGAAAGCATTATTCTCATACTTAAAATCGCTAAAGATATGCTTGACCAAGAAACGGGACAACGTGGCTTTATGAGCACAGGTGAAGACCGTTTTCTTGAACCTTATCACAATGGGCAAGCCAAATTGGCTAAAAATATCAAGGCTTTACGCACCAGGCTGGTAGATGATTCGGAGCAGATCGCCTTGTTAAAGCAAGTTGAATCGTTAGCCCTCAAGTGGATAGAAAAGGCTGCTAAGCCAGAAATCAATGCGCGACTAGAAATGAACGCTAATCCTGTAACAATGGCCGACGTGTCGGCCATGATTCAAGCGGGTACGGGTAAGGTACTTCTCGATCAGATGCGTACTGAATTTGATACCTTTATTAAAACCGAAAATGAGTTGAATACGCAACGATCCGATGAGGCGAAACAAGATGTTTTCCTAGCACGTACTCTAAGCTTGGGTTTAACATTAGCCAGTCTCCTCATTGGTTTACTATTGGGTATTTCTATATCGCGTAGTATTACTCGTCCATTGGGCAAATTGACTGATATGGGTAACAAAATGCTGGCTGGAGACATGAAGCAAATAGCTGACATTCAAACTTATAACGATATCAATCAAATCACGAGTCGTCAAGACGAAATGGGAGATATCGGGCGGACTTATGATGCTTTAGCACGTTATTTTAGAACGGTGATTGAAGATATTGTCCAAATTTCTCAAGGCTTAGCGAAAGGTAATCTACGTGTCAGGCCACAGGCAGAATACAAAGGTGATTTTGTTCAAATCAAACACGCCTTAGAAACCGCCTTGTCTAATTTGCGGTTAGTGACTGAGGATATTGTTCCAGTGTCGCAGGGATTAGCGGCTGGCAATTTGCGCGTTAAGCCCACAGCAGAATATGGTGGCGATTTTGTCCGAATAAAACAAGCTTTGGAAACGGCTACATCCGATTTATCGCAAGTGATTGAAGACATTGTACAAGTTTCTAAAGGATTAGCAGAGGCGGGTCAAAATGTGACGGCTCAGGCAGAATATCGAGGCGATTTTATTCAAATTAAAAATGCCTTAGAAATGGCGGCCGCTAAATTAGCAGAAGCAACCGCTCTAAATGCCATTCAAAATTGGTTAAAAACCGGGCAAACGCAGTTAAATGAAAAAATTCGCGGTGAGCAAGCCGTCATGACACTGGCAAAGAATATCATTACTTTCCTCACCACTTATTTAGAAGCGCAGGTTGGCGTATTTTATTTGCTTGAAGAAGGGGAACGCGCCAAGGGCTTCGCGCAGGGAAAGGAGAAAATGAGTGATCGTGTTCGCTTAAAACTCGTTGCCAGTTATGCTTACACACAACGCAAAGGGATGACGAATGAATTTCAGATAGGTGAAGGATTAATAGGACAAGCCGCCTTAGAAAAACAACGCATTATTGTAAACGAAGTGCCAGAAGATTATATTCATATCCAATCTGGTTTGGGGGAAGCCGTTCCTCAAAACCTCATTGTGATACCCTTTATATATGAAAATACGGTCAAAGGGGTTATTGAAATCGGTTCATTCCATGCCATAACGGAAATTCAATTAGAATTTCTAGATCAAGTGATGCCCAACATTGGGATAGCCGTGAATACGGCCGATTCTCGTACCAAAATGCAAGCCTTGCTCGATCAGTGAACAATAGCAGCCAACAGTTTGCCACTCAAAAAAACAGCAATGGGGCAAGGGATTGGCCCTACGTGCCCCCCTCATGGTGCAATACGACTTGATGGGCCTAAGTAGGTACACATAAGTCTTTTAAGATTTTTATCTGCGGAAATCTGTTGTATTATTGATCATCATTAAGTACAACGAAACTTCGTTCAGCGTAGCTAATGACGGGGATAAGCGAATTAATCTTGGGATAATGAAATTTGAACATCGAAAAATCATTGATCTGCGTGGCACAAAATCAATGACTTAGCTGCGAATTGGGTAATTGAGAATTTTGAATTGGGATAATTAAAAGCCACGGAATGACACTTCAATGCCGGAATATTTCCGTGTTTTCCGTGTTGTTCCGTGGCAAAATCTACCCGAAGCCACTCACACAAGTCATTGATTTATAAATGACACATCCCCTCCTTCACCGTGATGACTGATACCTGATAACGGAAAACTGATAACGGAAAACTGAAATGCGAAAAACCATCCTAATGCTGACGGCCAACCCAACAGATACAACAAAACTCAAATAAGCCGAAGAAATTGAGAAAATTGAGCAAGCCTTACAACGCAATCAACGTGATGAACAATTTGAGTTGAAAGCACACTTAGCGGTTACGCCCGATGAAGTACGTCGCGCCTTATTAGATATCAAACCCCATTTTGTCCATTTTTCGGGGCATGGTGCCGCTGAAAACGGCATTATCTTAGAAAATGAACAAGGAAAAAAGCACGCTTT
>JAYQWI020001114.1:0-7552 GCA_035871815.2 Candidatus Parabeggiatoa communis | reverse complement strand
TTGAATAGTATTTAGCAATATCCTCTTCACTGACCCGCGTTAAGGCATCTTTTGGCAAAATAGACAATAATTCCCAAGATAAATCAAGCGTTTCTAAAATACTACGTTCACTGGTTTCGCCTTGTCCAACAAAGCGTTTTTCAAACGCTTCTGCAAAATCGAGGTAACTCCGATCTTGTTCTGACAGTTCTTCAGCCCCAATAATAGAGGCCAGATTACGCGCATCTAATGCGCGGGTGTAAGCCGCATAAATTTGGTTCGCAATACGCCCATGATCGGCTCGCGTATGATCTTTGCCTATACCGTCTTTCATTAACCGTGATAAGGAGGGGGGTACGTTAACCGGTGGATAAATCCCTTGGTTGTGCAATTCACGGCTGAGAACGATTTGGCCTTCTGTGATATAGCCGGTTAAATCAGGAATCGGGTGAGTAATGTCATCACTTGGCATACTCACGACGGGTACCATGGTGATAGAACCATGTCGGTTTTTGATTCGCCCGGCACGTTCATAGATTTCGGCTAGATCAGAATATAAATAGCCTGGATAACCTTTACGGGCCGGCACGTCACCCTTGGCTGTCGCGACTTCCCGTAAAGCTTCTGCATAGTGCGTCATATCCGTGATCACGACGAGTACATGTAGATCAAGATCATAAGCGAGATATTCTGCTGCTGTGAGCGCGGTACGCGGTAGTATCAGTCGCTCCATGGGGGGATCATCTGCGTGATTGATGAACATGACGACATTGTTCAGTACGCCACTGGATTCAAATTCTTCTTCAAAAAAACGCGCATCGGCATAAGAAACCCCCATGGCGGCAAACACGACGGCGAATTGTGATTCTTGCCCTGGTAATTTCGCTTGACGGACAATTTGCGCGGCTAGGCGATTATGCGGTAAACCGGAACCTGAAAAAATGGGCAATTTTTGCCCACGCACTAAGGAATTTAAACCATCTATAGTGGAAATACCGGTTTGAATAAATTCACTGGGATAAGCTCGCGCTGCGGGATTGACTGAGGAACCGTTGACATTGCGTTTTAAGTTAGAAATCAGTGGCGGCCGACCATCACGCGCTTGCCCAATGCCATTAAACATTCGCCCTAATATATCTGGGGAAAGTGGCAATTCAAAGGGTTCTTCTAAGAAACGTACCCAAGTACTGTCGATATCCAGATCGCTGGTGCCTTCAAAAACTTGCACCAGTACCATTTCTTGAGTCGTTTGTATGACTTGTCCATTACGCTTACGCCCACTGTGATCACGAACTTGCACCCGATCTCCCAGCGCGACATTCGGAACACCACGTAAAAATAGTAAAGCATCGCGTATTGCCGAAGCCATACGATATTCTTTTTCTTTCATCACTTTTCCTCAGTTTGTTCAGGCAAGTCGTGACGACGCCAAGCAATCATACCGCCTGCCAATTGAGTGACGTTTTGAAATCCAGAACGGCGCAACAGTCTCACTGCTGGAATACTACGATGAGCACTGAGACAAATCGTTATAACCGGCTGCTCTTTATCGAAATTCAGCGTCTCTATTTTAGAACGTAATATGGTTATAGGGATATTGATTGCTCCCGGCAAATGTCCCTTTTGCCATTCTGTGTGAGTACGGACATCAAGCAACTGAGGAGATAATGCTGAGTTTTGCAGCTTTTCTGCAAGTTCACTTGGCAACACTTCCGGCACTGGTCCAAATGGCAACCACCAAAAAATTTTATTTGAAAATGATTCTGAAGAGGAAGGTGTCTTAATCATGATTTTTATCAATCCGTGGATCATCCTACAAACTCATGCAGGTGATTTCAAGTGATGTTGATACTTCGCGAAACGCGGCTTTTTGAAGCCAGAAGCGGTGAATGCGGAATTAAAACCTTAATCCGATTTTGAGGCCATATTGCCTGACTTCACCTAAAAACGTTACCTCACCATTGATAACCAACAGTGGAAAAGGTGAAAATTGTACACCCGCAATGCCCCGGTAATCGGTTTCATTAACCTCATCAAGTTCTACCAGACTGGTATTTTCACTGCCTCTCACTCTGGTAATGGAGGCACCCGCATAAGGCGTTAACATTAGAAATCCCTTGCTAATCAACAGATCAAGCGATTGTGTGTTCAGATCAATATCATCAACGCCAGACAATTGACTGTAACTGCCTCTGATACTCAGGGCAGGGGTTAATATCCCGCCTTCAAGCAGGGCATATTTGGCCTCAATGCCCCACAAATCAATATTGGTATCCGGCACGTTCACATACATCGCACCGATGTCGATCCCAAAGGGCAAACCTTTTTGAACATGCAGCCGAGGAACAGGAAGCTGGGAAAAGGGATCATTGTCATCAACCAGTATCTCCCAGTATCGCTTACCGTCGTTGATATCGGTTGTCACGACTTCAAGGGAGACATCAAATCCAGTCATACCCAACGTTTCGGCTGGGGCCATCGGATTGAACAACAGCGATGCGCCAAATTCCTTGACAAAGTCCTTAAAATCTTCCTGTGAAATGATATCCGTAAATTCAATATCTTTTGCAGCGGCCAAACTGGCGAATGCTGATAAGCATAAGATTAATAATAGCTTTTTCATCATCTATCCTTTGTGGTTGGGTTTCAAATCATTATGAGCCATTTAATTCATAAACAAACTGATGCTACTGCTTTTAATTCTTAGCTGTCAACTCACTAATCCTAAAACGCTTACAACTTATCCGTATATATCAGTACAATACAATCAATACTTCGTTACGCGAAACTAATTACGGGGATAAACGTCAGTCTAGCGATACTTCGTTAAGCGAAGCTAATTATGGGGATAAACGTCAGTACAGTACAGCTAATTACGGGAATAAACGAATCAATCTCGAAAAAGCTTATGTGATTTGATTTATTCTATAGTCGGGGCGAAGCTTTGTTATCGCCCTAATAATTATTTTTTGAACATCTATAATAATGAGTTGTACTCTCTCAACATCACTTTGAACATAGCCTAGTGTAATGCCTGGTGTATTTTTTGAATTGAGTCAAATCAGTGCTTAAACGGCTCTATTATAATAAGGCGTTATTTGTCAAAAAATTTTTCAATGCTAAAATGAGCATAATTTAAATTTTAACTCATTTTCAAAAACGTAAGGAGGTGAATCTAAAATATCACCTCTATTTTGCGAATTTTGGCTACTAAAGCGCCTTTGCGCTGATAATTTTTAATCGGTTATAAAACCAAGTCATTGATTTTTCAGTCTATTTTTTAGGGATGACGAGATTAATAATAAACAATCACTCATTATAAATTATCAATTCCACACTTTTTTTTTGCAGAGCAATTCTTGTTATTTTAAGAACCTTATCGTTTAGAAGAATGTTTTGATAATTGATATTGGTGGGCAACAAAATACAAAGCCCACCTTAAAATTGATTTGTCATCGTAGAGATTCTCATGCTTGCCACTTTACCTTTACTAGAAAAAACGTATTTTCCCTCTATCACACGTCAAACCTTAGATACTTTACAAGTGAATCTGGGTTATGTGTGTAATCAACAGTGTCTCCATTGCCATGTCAATGCAGGCCCAAATCGTACTGAAATCATGGCGCGTGACACTTGTGAACAAGTGTTAACTTATTTACGGGCGACACCTTCTATTCAAACTTTGGATCTCACTGGTGGCGCACCAGAATTAAATCCGCATTTTCGCTATTTAGTTGAAATGGCACGACAATTGGGTATACATATCATTGATCGATGTAATTTGACTATTTTACAGGTTCCCGGCCAAGAAGAACTGGCAAATTTTTTTGCAAAACAAGCCGTTGAAATTTTTGCCTCTTTACCTTGTTATTTGGAAGGAAATGTTGATAGGCAACGCGGTAAAGGCGTATTTCAAAATAGTATTGCCGGTTTGCGTAAATTAAATGCTTTGGGTTATGGACAACAAAGCTCTGGGTTGCTATTAAATCTTGTGTTTAATCCCCAAGGGCCGGATTTACCGGCACCGCAAGCTGCTTTAGAAGCGGATTATAAAAAGTTTTTAGAAAAACAGTATGGGATTGTTTTTAATCAGTTGTATACTATTTGCAATATGCCAATACAGCGGTTTGGTAGCCAGTTGATTTCAAAGGGAGAATTTAAGAATTATATGCAGTTATTACGTGATGCCTACTGTGAGGAAAACCTAGAAACGGTGATGTGCCGCAATTTAATCAGTATTGATTGGCAAGGGTATGTGTATGACTGCGATTTTAACCAAATGTTAGGATTGCCTTTGCATCTGCAAAGTTCAAGACAGCGCCATATCTCCGAATTACTTGAGGTTGATTTAAAAGGTAATCCGATTATTGTCGCAGATCATTGTTATGGGTGCACAGCAGGGCAAGGTAGTAGTTGTGGAGGGGCTTTATCTTGAACGGATTCTTGTCCATTATTATTCCGACGTTGAATGAACAAGCGGTTATTGTTGACACATTGCAAGTGTTGCAACCGTTGCGTCAAGCAGGGCATCAAGTGATTGTCGTTGATGGGGGTAGCGTTGATAAAACGCGCAATTTAGCTGGCCCGTTAGCGGATAGCGTTTTATTGACAGAATGTGGGCGGGCGCGGCAAATGAATTTTGGTGTCCGATTCGCTCATCATGACATGTTGGTGTTTTTACACGCTGACACTGTTTTACCGGCCCAAGCTGATGAATTGATAATCAAAGGGTTAACAGAAAGTGGGCGAAGATGGGGACGATTTAATGTGCGTTTATCGGGGCAAAAATGGCTATTGCGTGTGATTGAGCGTTTTATGAATTGGCGTTCCTGCTTCACAGGGATTGCTACGGGTGATCAAGCGATTTTTATGGAACGTCGTTTGTATCAACAAATGCAAGGTTTTCCTGATATGCCGTTAATGGAAGATGTCGCTATGAGTCGCCTCTTGAAAGAATTGAGTCAGCCTGTGTGCATTGGCACAGCTGCGATAACGTCTAGCCGCCGCTGGGAACAACGCGGTATTATCCGCACCATTTTGCTGATGTGGTTCTTGCGTTTGGGCTATGCGTTAGGTGTGAGTCCGCATGTTTTGAAGAAATATTATTGATTTATAGCCTTAGCACGGTACTTTCGCTTATTTTTTCGAGTCAAAGTAATTCGTAAGTTATTGATTTTATGTTATGACGATTCTAAGAATAATTTAAATAAGTTTATTATTATAATTTATATATTACATTATTGTAATAATACAAATATAACTACAAATGTAAGTTATTGAATTTATTAATATACTTTTATAACGCTTTGAATTTTATAATAAAAAATATAACTTATTGAATATTAAGCTATTTAAATTAACGAGGCACTAAAAAATAAGCGAAAGGACAGTTAGCACCTATCCATTTTCAAATCTCAACTTCAAATACACGGAGCTACACGATGTTTTAATTAAATTGAGTCTATAAATAAAACTTATACTCTGTGTGATTGAAGTGGTACTCTGTGAATTGTGTATTGAACAATAACGATTTTTACAAATTGATTTTCAGGCAAAAGTTTTGGCACGCAAAAACTTTTGCCTGAAAATGTGTTAAGAATTTAGGGCAAATGACACCTTGATAATAAAATAACTTAACTTGCCACCTATAACCCAACAATAAACGTCAAATGAACTGGTTGCCGGCATTACTACAGCGATGCAAAAACGTTGACTAATCAAATCAATCAAGATACTTATAGTCGAGTATCAATTTTTTATAACCTATTGATTTTTAATCAATATATATATAATTTTCGTGTCTAAAAACTCACTTCCTTAAAAATCAGTGAGTTGCATATCTGAACACTCAATCAGTGATTGCCGTAAAGCTAAATACCATCAAAAACTTGATAGTCGAGTTATAGGTAGCCACTTGGGTTAAAATAATAAAAGGAGGGACTTGCAACACTCCGATGTTCAAGCATAAATCAACGACTTACAGAGTATCAACTTATTGTAAGTTATTGTTTTCTAGTTTCTGCTTAATCGTTTTGCAAGAGGTTCAAAAATTAATTTTAATTGATTAAAATCAAGTCAGATAGTAAAATCGTTTTTATTTTTTTAACTCATTGTTATTGAAGACTTTTTAGTTTAAGCCCAAAATCTGAATACCTGTAATTATCAATTACTTACAAATTTTATCTCGCTCAGTTTTCAAAAACTATCCGAAGTATTGATAGTATAGAGTTTAATTTTACCAACAGCGAATTGCCATTTTTGATGAGCCTTCGCTCAAAGCTCAATAGGATAATTATTGATGTCATTTTCATACACCTCAATGCGAATGGGGTTCAGTAAGAGAGTCCGTGAATTGTGGTTTCTCTATCAAGGGCAGTTGAGAACTACCCACAATCTCTCTGAATCCGTTCGGATCAGAATTAAACAGTTACAAAACGTAGAGCCAGCCGTTTTTGAACACACGGGGCTCAAGATAACCAGATTAAATATACTCGAAATTGGTTCTGGACAGAACAGTTTTTCTATGCCGTATTTTGCGTCTCAAAACAACAAGGTTATTGGAATTGATTTAAATGAGATTGTATCTGGGTTTAGTCTCCTTCGTTATTACCGCATCTGGCAAAAAAATGGTCTGCTTCGAGTTATCAAAACTTTGGGCAGAAAAATCACTGGAGTCGATAAAAAATTGAATTTGGAATTGGCAAAGCAATTAGGTGTTCTGTCACTACCAAAACTAGAGGTACTCAATATGGATGCCTCAAATATGAGCTTTCCAAATGCTTCTTTTGGTTTTATTTTTTCCAAGTCGGTATTTGAACATATTCCAGAACCTAGCAAAGTGATTGACGAAGTTATTCGGATATTGAAGCCAGGTGGTTGTGTCTATTTAAGTGTCCATCTTTATACCAGTGACAGTGGTTGTCACGATCCAAAAATTTTCAGTGGGAAGCGTTCAGATATTCCGCTTTGGGCCCATTTACGGCCTCAATATCAGGCGAAAGTTCAGCCTAACGCTTATCTCAATAAATTGAGTATGAATCAGTGGGAACAACTTTTTTTGAGTAAAATGCCTGGTTGTTTTATGAAATCTTTGACTGGCAGCAAAGATAGGATGGCGGACTTGATTGAGGAGTTGAATCAGCTCAGACAGGAAGGTGAATTGCGAGAATATCGTGATGAGGAACTACTAACCGTGGATTATGTTGCTATATGGCAAAAACCTAAGTCATTTTGATGTCCATTTCAAAACGCCTATTCACAATGCGCTTTGTACCGAAAAACATAAGATAGAACACTGATTAAATAATGGTTTGTAGGGGCAATCCCTTCTGGTTGCAGCATTTATTTTTTAGTCCAGTTTGAAAAAAAGGGGGTAATCCTTTGGAAAAGGGGAGTTGGGGGAATTTGTTGTTGGTGTTTGCCAAAGCACCTAGACTCGGTCAGGTTAAAACAAGATTAATCAATAGGTTAGGAGAGCAAGGTGCGGCGGATTTGCATCAACAATTAGTCAAGCATTGTTTGCAAAAATTCAGTAATGTGTTTTCTACCCAATTGTGGTGCGCCCCTGATGAAT